>NZ_VRUZ01000029.1:0-45326 GCF_008039485.1 Methylobacterium sp. WL69
CCGCATAGGCACCCCCGGCGGTACCCCATTGCAGACGCGACAGGGCCTCGCCGGCGAACCAGATCCGCTCGCCCACGGGCGCCTGCAACGCCTGGCGGGCGCCGGCATGGCCCGGCGGCACCACCGCCCAGGAGCCGCGCGACCACGGGTCGTGGCGCCATTCGCTGACCACCGGGATCGACAGGTCGTGGAGGGCGCGCGCGCCGAAATGCTGTTCCAGGGCCCGCCGGACCAGGCGCCGCGCCCCGTCCGGCCCGGCCCGGCGCGCGTCGAGGGCGGCCGTCATGGCGTAATCGAGCTCGAAGTAGTGGAACGGCGTGCCGTCGATGCGGGTGAGGAGCCCCGGCACGGGATGGTGCCCGCCGACGAGGCTGGCGAGGCGGTCGTTCCCCCGGAACGGGCAGGACGGCCAGTGCAGCACCGCGTGCTCGTAGAGTCCGACGGAGAAGCCGTCGAGGGCCGCCGCCACCGCAGGCGTCAGGGCCGGGGTGAACAGCGACGCCCGCCGCAGGACCATGGTGGGGATCGTCACGATCACAGCCTTGGCCGAAAAGGTCCCGCCGCCGGCGCAGGCGACGCGCACGCCCGGCCCGGTCCAGTCGAGGCCGGTCACCGGCGTGTCGAGGGCGATGGGCAGCCCCTGCGCGAGGCGGGCGAGGTAGCCGCCGTAGCCCCCGGCGATGAAGCGGTTGTCGCCGTACTCCATGCTGGGGAAATCCTGGAGGGAGACCTCCCCGAGGGGCCGGCCCGAGACGAGGCCGTGGACCCGTTCCACCCGCCGGCCCCAGGGCCCGAGCCCCGGCGGCAGGGCGCTGACGGCGGGACGGTCCGGCCCGCCGCGCGCGGCGCCGTCGGTCATGGCCCGGTCGGCCACCGTGAAGGCGCGGCCGAGGGCGGCGGCCTCGGACGGCCGTCCGGGCCGGCGCCCGACCCGGACGTGGCTCTCCTGGGCGGCGATCCGCAGGGGCTCGCCCCGTGCCTCGGCGAGGCGCACCAGGGGATTGATCGGTCCCGCATGGAGCCAATGGGCGCCGAGATCGACGGCGTGGCCGCGCAGGGCCGCCGTCGCCACCCGTCCGCCGACGCGGCCGCGGGCTTCCAGCACCGCCACGGCGATGCCGGCCCGGTCGAGTTCGCGCGCCGCCGCGATCCCGGCCGCACCGGCGCCGATCACGATCACCTCCGGCTCGGCCGGCAGGGGGACGAAGCGCGGCGCGATGCTGGGCGGCAGGCTGTCGTGCTCGGGTCTGCGCATCGGGGCGTCCGGGGCTCGGGTGGGAGGCCGGCCTACCAGAGGCCGGCGATGCGCGGCAACGCGCGAGGGTCAGCGCCGGGCCCCGTCCCCGGGGGCGAGTCCTTCGGGGTCGTGCATTTCGGGGTCGAGCACCTCGACGCGGTCCGAGCGGTCGCCCCCCGGATTCGGGCTGCCCACCAGGGTGTGGATGCGCCCGGCCTGGACGATGGCGCCGAAGCCGTGGCGCGGCGTCGGCAGGGGCGTGCGCCGGGTCCAGGCATCCCGGGCCGGATCGTAGGCCTCGACGGCGCCGAAGGTGCGGGCGTTCGATTCGCCCCCCATCACGAAGACCTCGCCCCCGAGAACCGCCGCGGCGGCGCCGCTGCGGGCCGTCGGCATCGGCGCCCCCGTGCGCCAGCCGTCGGTGGCCGGGTCGTAGATCTCGGTGACGGCGAGGTTGCGGTCGGGATCGCCGTCCATGCGTCCGCCGATGGCGACGAGGCGGCCGCCCAGGGCCTGGACGGCGAGGTGGTCGCGCCGGGTCGGCAGGGGCGCCGCCGCGCTCCAGGCATCGCGCGCCGGATCGTAGACCGCGTGGCCCGACGCGTTGGCGCCGCCCGAGACGCTGCCGCCGACCACGTGGATGCGGCCGTCGATCACCGCCGCCCCGCCGGCCGCGCGGACGGAGGGCATCGGCGCCCGCGGGCTCCAGGCATCGGCCTTCGGATCGTAGGCCCAGACCCGGTCGCTCGCCCGCCAGCCGGCGCCGTAGCCGCCGAACACGTAGACGCGGTCGCCATGCCCCACCGCCATGGCGTGGTGGATGGGCGTGGGGAACGGCGCGCCCGTCCGCCACCCGCCCGTCGCCGGATCGTAGATGAGCAGCCCGGTCCCCCCGTTGTAGTCGCCGATCACGTAGGCGCGGCCGGCGAGTTCGGCGACGGCCACCTCCGAGCGCGGGGCGGGGGCCGGCGCGGCGCGGCTCCAGAGTCCGGCCGTCCCGGACTCGTGGGCGCGCACGGGCAGGGTGCCGACAGCGATGGCGAGGGTGAGGATCAGGGCACGCATGATGTCCGCTCCGGTGGGCCGCCTTGAGTCCGAACGCGCCGCGAGGGTCGATGGCTGCGCGGGATCGGCCCGTGCGGGCACGCCCTTGCCGGCCGGGACGCCCTTCGCTTGCCCGGACGCCCTTGCGTCCGCCGGCGCGCGCCGCCAAAACCTCCGGCGAACGGGCGGCGGGGGCGACGCCCGGCACCCACCGACACGACCACGGGATTCGCAACGGTCATGCTGTTCAAGGCTGCCTTCGCCGCCCTCCGGCAGGTCTTCTCGCCGCCCCTGCGGGCGATCCTGTGGAAGTCCCTCGGACTCACCGTCGGCCTTCTGTTCGTGGTCTGGGCCGGGCTCACCCGGGCGATCAACTGGTTCCTGTCCCAGCACCACCTCTCCGTGGACTATCCCTTCCTCGACACCCTGGCGGTGTTCTTCGCCGGTGCGGGCCTGTTCGTCGGCCTCGCCTACGTGATGCCGGCCATCTCGATCCTGGTGGCGGGCTTCTTCCTCGACGACGCGGCCGAGATCGTCGAGCGCACGGATTTTCCCCACGATCCCCCGGGCACCGCCCTGCCGCTCGGCCGGGCGATGCTCTACGCCGTGCGCTTCGCCGGCCTCGCCCTCCTGGTGAACCTCGTCGCCCTGATCCTGTTCTTCGTGCCGGGCGTGAACCTCATCGCGTTCTTCGGCGCCAACGCCTACCTGCTCTCGCGGGAGTATTTCGAGCTCGCCGCCGGGCGCTTCCGGCCCCTGGACGAGGCCGGCGCCATGCGCCGCCATTTCGGGCCGACCACCCTCACGGCCGGTGCGCTCCTGGCCGGCCTCATGGTGGTGCCGGTGCTCAACCTGCTCACCCCCCTGTTCGGCATCGCCCTGATGGTCCACGTCCACAAGGGCCTGAGCCGGCGCACCCCGCTGGCTCCGCCCGAGACGCAGGCGCGCCTGCGCTGAGGACGGCCCGCCCGTGACAGGCCGGCGCTTTTCGTGCGCCCACGGCTCCCCCACCGGCCGGAACTGTCCTAGATAGTCCCCGTCGAGGCCGAACCGGTTTCGGCACCCGTCAAGGACCGGCGCGGACCCGTGCCCCGATCGGGGCCACGGCAGGGCGCACCGGGGCCGCTTTTTCGAGACCTTAAGAGCGCGATGACCGGCTTCGAGACCCTTCCCCTCACCCGCCCCGCCGACCAGCTCGTCACGGTGTTCGGCGGCTCCGGCTTCCTCGGCCGCCACGTGGTCCGGGCGCTCGCCAAACGCGGCTACCGCATCCGGGTCGCCGTGCGCCGGCCCGATCTGGCCCTGTTCCTCCAGCCGCTGGGCAAGGTCGGCCAGATCGTCGCCGTGCAGGCCAACCTGCGGTATCTCGAATCCATCGCGGCGGCGGTCCACGGCTCGGACGTGGTGGTCAACCTCGTCGGCATCCTGCAGGAGACGGGGCGCCAGAGCTTCTCCCGGCTCCAGGCCGACGGGGCCGGCGAGATCGCCCGCGCGGCGGCCGCCATCGGCGCCCCCCTCGTCCACGTCTCGGCCATCGGGGCGGATGCCGATTCGCCCTCGGCCTATGCCCGCACCAAGGCGCTGGGCGAGGCCCGCATCCGCGAGGCCGGCGGCGACCACGTCGTCCTGCGCCCGTCCCTGGTGTTCGGACCGGGCGACAGCTTCTTCAACCGCTTCGCGGCCCTGACCACCGTCCTGCCGGTGCTGCCGCTCGCCGGCGCCCAGACCCGGTTCCAGCCGGTCTATGTCGGCGACGTCGCCGAGGCGGTGACCCGCGCCGTCGAGGGCCGTGTGCCCGCCGGCGCGGTGTACGAACTCGGCGGCCCCGAGGTCGCCACCCTCGAGGCCCTCGTGCGCTACATGCTCACGGTCACCATGCGCCGCCGCAAGGTCCTCGACCTGCCCCTGCCCGTCGCCCGCCTGCAGGCACGGGCCCTGGAGATCGTCGACACCCTCACCCTCGGCCTCCTGCCGGATTCCCTCAAGCTCACCCGCGATCAGGTCACCCTGCTCCAGACCGACAACGTCGTCTCCGACGCGGCCAGGGCGGAGGGGCGCACCCTGGAAGGGATCGGCCTGCAGCCCACCACCATGGAAGCGGTGGTGCCCGGCTACCTCTGGACCTTCCGCAAGGCCGGCCAGTTCGCCAAGCCCCGGGTCGCGGCCGAATCCGAAGTGCCCGAGACCCTGGCTCCGGTGCCCTACGTGCCGTCGAAGCCGAGCGGCCCGGCGCTGGGCCCCGACGCCACCCGGCCGAGCCGGATGGGGACCCGCTGGGGCACCCGCGGCTGACGCCCTCCAGGGCCGCCGCCATGGGGTTCCTCCTCGTCTTCCTCGGATCGGGTATCGGCGGCATGGCCCGCCACGGCGTCGGCCTCGCCGCCGTGCGCCTCGGCTCGACCTTTCCGTTCGGCATCCTCGCCATCAACATCGTGGGTTCGACCCTGATGGGCGTCCTCGTCGGCTGGTACGCCATGCGCGGCGGCAGCCAGCCCCTGCGCTTGTTCCTCGCCACCGGGGTGCTCGGCGGCTTCACCACGTTCTCGACCTACGCCCTCGACGGAATCCTCCTCCTGCAGCGCGGCGAGACCGCCGCGGCGCTGGCCTACATCTTCGGCTCCGTCGGCCTCGGCCTCGGCGGCCTGCTCCTCGGCCTCATGGCCATGCGGGTGGTCCTGTAGCGCGCCGCAGTTTTTTTTATCGAACCCGCCGTGCGGCCGGCCCTTCGACGGACCCGTCGCGCCAGAGCTGCACAAACCCGCGCCGGACCTCGGGTTTCATCGAAGATCTGGAATTGATCCAACTCGAAACTCCGGTCGAGAGGCTACAAGCCTTGATTTATACGCGTTCCAATCTTTCCCAATACGGTTGAAATCCAAGTTGTTGCGCCGCATTGCTGCTGTCGTCGATTCGGCGGCGGGTAGGGAGGCGATGATGATGGAACGGGCGTTGGATTGGGTCCGGGGCTACGCGCAACTCGCTTGGTGGGACGGGTCCTGCCTCGACCTGCGCCTGCATCGCTTCACGGATTTCCTCGACTTCGTCGCCGGCGCGCCGGAGCCGGCCCCGGCCCACCTCCGCCGGGGAACCTCCGCATGAACGTCCGCCCCGCCCACCACACCTGCGCCGAGGTGGTCCCGGCGGAGGACACCCTGGACGAGGCCCTGCGCCGGGCGTTCTGGCAGAGCCTCAACCGCGCTCCCCTGCCGGCCATGCACGCCCTCGAAGTGGCCGCCCGGACCCTCGGCACGCTCTACCGTCAGGTGGCGCGGGCCCACGAGCAGCCCGGCGGTTGCGGCTGCGGCTGGGAGCCCGATCCCGACTGCGACCTCATCGTCCTCGAGGCCAACCTCGCCGCCGCCCTGCTCCACCCGCCGCAGACGAACCTGATCCGCATGCCCGTGGCCGGCTCCGCCTGACGAGATATCGTCCCTTCGACGATTGCGCCTACGCGAAGACGGCGCGCGTTCGAAGACTGGTCATCCCGAAAAGATCCGGCCCTCCAAAAAATTCAGCGACGGGTTACCCTTTCCTCAGGGAGTTGCGCCGATGATGATCGGCGTCACGCAGGGCGGGGGGGGGTTGTCATGGACCGGTTCTATCGCGGCATCGAGGTCTCCCTGCTCGGCTTCAGCCTGCTCCTCGGGCTCGGTGCCATCCTGCTGCCGACCCTGCCCGGTGCCTTGCCCGGCACCCTGCCGGGGGAGACCCGGCTCGCCGTGACCCTGCCGATGATCACGGTGACGGCGACGCCTTGAGCCGGCGTTCGCGTCGGGACTGACATCTTGGGGCGGCCGACGTTTTTCTGCCATCCAACCGCCTGAATTCCTGCAACCCTTCCGGCCCGCCGGGATTTAACCTTTCGCAAGGACGGACGGGTCTCGTGCCTGTTCCGGACGGCGATGGGGCGCGCCAGGGTGGCGCGCGGTCGGGGTTCAGGCATGCTGGTCTTTCATACGCGCGGATTCCTCACGGCAGGCGTCGTCCTCTTCGCCATGGCCGGCCTGTCGGGCGCCCAGGCGGCTCCGGCCGCGCCCCAGGCGCCGGCCGAGGTCACCCAGCTCGCCAACCGGCCGATCACCGCCGTCGCCGCCATGGCCGAGGACGACGAACTGACCAATTGCAGCCGCACCCGTCGCCGGCTCTGGGTCGATGGCGAGGGCTGGATCGTCCGCCGCGTCACCACCTGCCGCTGAGGCGATCCCGCGACAATCCCCGCCGCTAGGCGGGATTTTCGCGCGAAGGCATCCGCATCGCACGGAGCAAGCCGACCCGCCTACGCAGTCTTCCCGTGGCCCGCCGTCCGGAACACCCGTGCGGCCGTGCGGTTTGTCTCCCATGATGCCGCCGAGGACTTAAGGTCCCGCACGGGAGTTCGTCGTCCATGCCGTCACGCCTCACGGCCGCCCTGCTCGGGGCCGCCCTGTCCTGCACCGCCCTCGGAAGCGCCCAGGCGCAATACGCTTCCGACGAGGCCGGTTACGCGGTGGTCTCGACCTACGGCTATGCCGGGTCGGCCATCCGGGGCGACTATGTCGGTGCGCCCCTCACCCGGTTTCCCCGCCCCGACCAGATCGTCCCGAGCGCATGGGGTTACGGCACCTACGGGGTCCCCACCGTCGCCGGAATCCATCCGGCCCCCGTCGGCACGCCGACGGTCTACGTGATCGACGCCCCCGCCCCGACGGTGCGCCGGCAGGCGGCGCGCCCGCGGGTCGTCACGCGCAACCGGACGGCCGGGGTCTCGGCGAGGCCGGCCGCCGCCCCGGCGGTGTCGACGGGCGGCGCGCGCGTCGTCACCGTGACCGTCCCCCATCGGCAGGCGGCCCTGCGCTGACGGCGATCGCGCGCTCCGGCGGTGCCAAGTCGCCACCGGAGAAAGTGGCAACAAGTTAATCTCTTGGCGTCATCGTTGCCCGATACGGGGAGCCGCTACGCCATGCACATCGTTCTCGTCGATACCAGTCGGGTGGTCCTCAAGATGATCGCCGCCCTGCTCGAACCCAACGGGCACACGGTCAGCGTCTTCACGAACTCCACCGAGGCCCTCGACTTCGTCGAGACCACCCCATCCGTGCGAGTGCTGATCACCAGCCTTGAAGTCCGGCCCCTGAGCGGCCTGGAACTGTGCTGGTCCGCCCGCCTGCTCGCCGAATCGAACCGGCCCCTCTACGTCATCACCATGTCGTCCGCCCGCAACGCCCGGAACCTTGCCGAGGCCCTCGACAGCGGCGCCGATGATTTCATCGAGAAGCCGCCCGGCCCCGAAGAGCTGCATGCGCGCCTGCGCGCCGCCGACCGGCTCACCAGCATGCAGGGCGAACTCATCCGCCTGGCCCAGACCGATTCGCTCACGGGCCTCCTCAACCGCCGCGCCTTCCTCCAGCGGTCCCACGAGGCGGCCGAGCGCGTCGGCAACCACGGCAGGATGTCGGCGATCCTCCTCGACATCGATCACTTCAAGCGCATCAACGACGAGTACGGCCACGATGTCGGCGATGCGGCGATCCAGGCCGTCGCCCGCGAGATCGGCGCCGAGGGCATCGTCGGGCGTCTCGGCGGCGAGGAGTTCGGGGTGATCCTGCCGCATCGCCCGGGGACGGAGGCCGAGACCCTGGCCGGGCGCCTGCGCCGGGGCATCGAGGCCCTGCGCATCCGCGGCGCGCGGGCGCCGATCCGCCTCACCTGCAGCTTCGGCGTCAGCGACTGGATCGAGGGGGACACCGTGGAGGGTCTGGTCAAGCGCGCCGACATCGCGCTCTACGAGGCGAAGTCGACGGGCCGCAACCGCGTCGTCACCGCCACCGCCGACCTGCTCCTCGCCCGCGCCGGCTGATCCGGCGGCCGCTTCTCCCATCGGGACTCCGGTCTGTGCCGTTGCGAGACGGGTTCGGCGAGGTCGGCGCCAGTTCTCCGGCCATCGTCCACCGGCCCCGTGGGTGTTCACCCTGAAACGGCGCAAGACGTCGTCGACGGAGGTCTGGAACAAGTCTTGAAGTGAACTCTCACAGTCCTGCTGCGGTGTCTCGTGGCGGCACATGAGGGGGATCGCGGCATGCATCAGGCCGTTGGGGTGTTGATCGTCGACGAACCGTATGGGCTCGAGCCGACCTTTCGGGCGGTCCTCGAGCACGAGCCCGCCCTGCACACGGTGAGCGAGGCCGACCTGATTCGGGGCGGCCCGGACATGCCCGGTGCCACCGTCGCCCTCGTGATCGTCGGCGCCGGGGATTCCGGCGGCGGTGCGGCCCGGATCGAGCGCCTGCGTGCGCGGTGTCCCGGCCTCAAGATCCTCGCCGCCTTCGAGACCCTGGACGCCGCGGCGTCGGGCCGCCTGGTCGCGGCCGGCGCCGATGTCTTCGTCGCCCGCAGCGCCTGCGCCCGCGTCGTCTGCGCCGCCATCCTCGCCCTGGCCGGCCTGCCCGCGGCGGCGCGGACCGTCGACCCCACGGACGGCCTGACCCCCCGCGAGGCGGAGATCCTGCGGTTCCTCAGCGCCGGATTCAGCAACAAGGAGGTGGCCCGCCGCCTCAACCTCAGCGTCCGCACGGTGGAGACCCACCGGCTCAACCTGCGCCGCAAGACCCAGACCGGCCGCCTCAAGGACCTCGTCGCCCTGGCCCGCCATCTCGGCCTCGCGCCCGTGACGGAGGCCGACGGCGCCGTGTCCGTGCGCCGCGCCGCCGGGCCGTCCCCCGCCGCGTTCACGGCCCCGGCCGCGCTCTGACGGTCAGGCCGAGCGCAGCGTTTCGCTGACCGCCGAGAGCGGCCGCTTGGGCTTGCGGGCGAGATCCTCGCCGCGGATCGCCTCCTCCAGGGGCTCGGGGCCTTTGCGCAGGAGCTTGGCGAGGTAGTACGAGCCGAAGCCGAAGATGATCGTGTAGGCGATGAGGAACGCCACGAGGGAGGTGGTGACCGCGCTGACCGTGAGCGGCGAGTGCGCGTCCGCCGTCCGCAGCTGCCCGTAGACGATGTAGGGCTGGCGCCCGATCTCGGCGGTGAACCAGCCGAACAGCACGGCCCCGAACCCGGACGGCGTCATCAGCATCGCGGCGTTGAGGAACCAACGGTTGGTGTAGAGCGTGCCGCGCCAGCGCAGGACCAGGCTCCAGAGGCTCAGGCCCAGCATCGCCATCCCGATGGCAACCATGATGCGGAACGAGTAGAACACCGGCCAGACCGGGGGCCGCTGGTTGCGCGGCACGTCCTTCAGGCCCGGCACCACCCCGGAGAAGTCGTGGGTGAGGATGAACGAGCCGAGCTTCGGGATGCCGATCTCGAAGTCGTTCTTCTCCTCCGCCATGTTCGGGATCGCGAACAGCAGCAGCGGCATGTTGGCCTGCCGATCCCAGTTCGCCTCGATGGCCGCGAGCTTCGTCGGCTGGTGCTTGAGCACGGCGAGGCCGTGCGAATCGCCGATCATGATCTGGAGCGGCGTGCAGATCACCGCGAACCACAGGGCCATGGACAGGGAGACGCGGGCGCCGACCACCTTGGCCGGCGGCTCCTTGCGCCCGCGAAGAATCATCCAGGCCGACATGCCCGCCACCGCGAAGGCCGTGGTGAGGAAGCAGCCCATCACCATGTGGGCGTAGCGGATCGGGAAGGACGGGTTGAAGATCACCTGCCACCAGTCGGTGGCCACGGCCCGGCCGTTCTCGATGACGAAGCCCGCCGGTGTCTGCATCCAGGAATTGG
This sequence comes from Methylobacterium sp. WL69, assembly GCF_008039485.1. NCBI lineage: Bacteria > Pseudomonadati > Pseudomonadota > Alphaproteobacteria > Hyphomicrobiales > Methylobacteriaceae > Methylobacterium > Methylobacterium sp. WL69. The sequence goes on from NZ_VRUZ01000029.1 coordinate 9,980, forward strand.
CCGACAGGATCCAGAACGCCGAGACCAGGGTGCCGAAGGCCACCATGCAGGTGGAGACGAAGTGCAGGCGGTCCCCCACCCGTTCCCAGCCGAACAGCATGATCCCGAGGAAGCCGGCCTCGAGGAAGAACGCCGTGATCACCTCGTACTGGATCAGGGGCCCGAGGACGTTGCCGGTGAAGTCGGAGTAGCGCGACCAGTTGGTGCCGAGCTGGTAGCTCATGACGATGCCGGACACGACGCCGAGGCCGAACGACACCGCGAACACCTTGACCCAGAACCGGTAGAGGTTCCGGTACAGGGGGTTGCCGGTCCACAGCCACTGGCCTTCGAGGCGGGCGAGGAAGCTCGCCAGCCCGATGGTGAAGGCCGGGAAGATGATGTGGAAGGCCATGGTGAAGCCGAACTGAATCCGCGAGAGCAGAAGCGCGTCGACGTCCATGGGTCATCCTCCCGTTCGGCCCGCAGCGTCAGCAAACAACGCGGCCGATTCGGTCTACTCTAATGCAAATCCATCCGCGCGGCGCGGCTTGGTCGCAGCTTCGAACACCCGGCTCGGACCTTAGCGGCGCGGCGGCAAACGGCGCGGTCCCCGCGCCAGGGCCAGGGCACCGACGAAGCCGATCGCCGCGAGGCCGCCGAGGCCGGCGAGCAGCCAGTCGCGCTCGCGGCTGGTCCAGTACTCGCTGCGCGTGGTCTCCGTGCGGTCGCCGAAGCGCCCGTCGATGCGGGCCGGTCCCGGCACGGGCGCGAACAGGTTGCCGGCCTTGTCCGGGGCCGGCGCGTCGGTCAACTGGGCGTCCCACATGCTGGCGGCCTTCCGGTCGGCGAAGCCCGGCGCGATCACTTGCGCGGCATGCATCATCAGCACGCTGCGACCGACCCAGACGTCCCGCTGCGGCGTCACCGCCGTGGCGACGATGGCCTCGGCGCACAGGCGCGGATCGTAGACCGGATCGGGGGCGTACTGGCCGTGGCCCGTGCGGTTGCGGGCCCAGTTGAACTGCGGCGTGTTGACGGCCGGCAGGTAGACGATGCTGAGCGACACCCCGACCCGGTCGTGGATGAGTTCGCAGCGCAGGGCGTCGGTGAAGCCGGTGACGGCGAACTTCGCGGCGCAGTACGGCGCCTGGAGGGGGGCGGCCCGGATGGCGAGGCCCGAGGACACCTGGATGATGGCGCCGCGGTTGCGCGGCTTCATGGACCGCAGGGCCGCGAGCGTCCCGTAGACCTGGCTGAGATACGTCGTCTCGGTGACCCGCCGGTACTCCTCCGGGGTGATCCGGTCGGCCGGGTTGACGATGGTCGCCATGGCGTTGTTGACCCAGGCGTCGATGGGCCCGAGTTCGCGCTCCACCCGCTCGGCCGCCCCCGCGACGGCCTCGGCATCCGCCACGTCGGCCGCGAGGGCGAGGACGGGCCGCCCATGGACGGCCAGCCTGTCGCGCACCTGCGCCAGACGTTCGGGATCGCGGGCGATGACGGCCACCGCCCAGCCGCGCTTGGCGAACAGCTCCGCCGTCGCCAGCCCGATGCCGGCGGTCCCGCCCGTGACGACCGCGATGCGTGCCATTTTTTGGAGTCCCTGTCCGTCCGCCGAACCGGCCCGGACGCGTCCTCGGCAACGGGCGTTTTCGGCTGGGGTTGCGGTCGGGCGGCGTGCCCAAACGACACGGCTTCGCAGCGGCATGGGCTCAGGCGGCGGGCCGGTCCGCCGTCCCGGCATCCGAGGCCGCCTTCGCCAGGGTCTTGGCGCGGGTCTTGGCGCCGGACGACGCGTCCCGTCCGGCCGATGTCCTGCCGGCCGATGTCCTGCCGGCCGTCTTGGCCTTGGCCTTGCCCGCGGCCTTGGCGACGGTCTTGGCCGGCGTGGCCTGGCTCGCTTTGGCGAGGCGGGCATGGAGCAGGCCGAGCACGGCCGCCTCCTCGGGCTTCAGGCGGGTGAGGTCGTGGCGCAGCTCGTCCTCGACGGCGTCCTTCACCTGCAGCAGCAGGTCGCCTTCGAGGTAGCCGTCAAGGACCTGCGGATGGATGTAGCACTTGCGGCAGATGGTTGGGGTGTTGCCGAGCCGGCTCGCCACGCTCTCGATGGCGGCGCGCAGGTTCTTCTTGGCGGCGGCCGCGCTGTCGAACGCCTCGAATTCCTGCAGGGCCAGGGCGGCCAGCACCGTGCCTGCCCAGGTGCGAAAGTCCTTGGCGGTGACGGGCTGGCCGGTGATCTCGCGGAGATAGGCGTTCACGTCGGCCGAGGTCACGTCGCGGACCGTGCCGTCGGCGTCGCGGTACTGGAACAGCTCCTGGCCGGGCAGATCCTGGCAGGCCTTGACGATCCGGGCGACGCGCCGGTCCCTGACGCCGAGGTCCCAGGTCTTGCCGCTCTTGCCCTTGAACCGGAAGCTGAGCGCGGCGCCCGCGATGGTGGCGTGCCGGTCGCGCAGGGTGGTGAGGCCGAAGCTCTTGTTGGTGCGGGCGTAATCGTCGTTGCCGACCCGGATCAGGGTGGTCTCGAGGAGGTGCACCACCGTCGCCAGCACCTTTTCGCGGGGCAGGCCGGCCTTGCTCATGTCGGCGTCGACGCGGGCGCGCAGACCCGGCAGCACGTCGGCGAAGGTCATGATGTGCTCGAACTTGGTCTGGTCCCGGGCGGCGCGGAAATCGGCGTGGTAGCGGTACTGCTTGCGCCCCTTGGCGTCGCGCCCCGTGGCCTGGATGTGGCCGTTGGCGCGGGCGCAGATCCACACGTCGGTGTAGGCCGGCGGAATGGCCAGCGCCCGGATGCGGGCCAGGGTCTTCGCGTCGCGCACGGGCGCGCCCTTGGGATCGCAGTAGGAGAAGCCCGTGCCGCTCCGGCGGCGGGTCAGGCCCGGCGTCGCGTCGTCGACATAGGCGAGGCCCGCCTCCTCGGCCGCGTCGCGCGGATCGGCGACGGTGCCGTCCTCGTCCCGATCCGACGCCATTCTCCTGCTCCCCCGGATGGTTTCGTAGGGCGACAACCGGTGGCCGGGCAGCCGCGTTCCGGGCGCGACACTGCGTTCTAGAGCCGGCGTTCCATCACGATGCGCGGACTCTCGTCCCAGCCGAGGCCGGCGTAGAAGTCGCGCACGGCCGCGTTGGTGTCGCGGATCAGGAGCTGCGCCTTCGGGACCTCGCGGGCGCGCAGCTACGCCTCGGCGGCGGCGACGATGGCCCGGCCGTGGCCCCGGCCCCGCGCGTCCGCCGCGACGGCGACGTAGTAGAGCCAGCCGCGATGGCCGTCATGGCCGACCATCACGCTCGCCGCCACCCGCCCGTCCGCCGTGACGCCGACGAGGACGTCGGAATTCGCCCGGCCGGCGGCGCGGTCGATGTCCGTCTCCGGATCGTTGTGGGCCACCACGAGGCCGCAGGCCCGCCACAGGGCGATCACCGCCGCGCGGTCGCCGGCTTCGAACGGCCGGATGGTCAGGCCCTCGGTCGTGTCCATGGTTGGCCTCCCTGCGCGGCGAGACATGCTACAGGCTGCCCGATGGATACGCCGCCCCCTCGCCCTGCCGCATCGCCAAAAACCCTGGTCTTCGTCGTCACCGAGGACTGGTTCTTCGCCTCGCACTTCCTGCCCCTGGCGCAGGCGGCCGTCGCCATGGGTCTCACCGTGGCGGTGGTGACGCGGGTGCGCGACCACCGCGCCCTCATCGAGGCCACGGGGGCGCGGGTGGTCCATCTGGAGGCCGAGCGCTCCAGCCTCAACCCCATGGCGGCCGGCTACGCGGCGGGCCAGCTCGCCGGCATCCTCAAGGCGCTGAAGGCCGACATCGTCCACTGCATCGCGCTGCGCGCCATCCTCGTCGGCGGCACCGCCGCCGCCATGGCGGGCATCCCGGCGCGGGTCTACGCCCTCACCGGCCTCGGGCTGCTGGGCGCCCGCGCCGACGCCACCGGACGCCTGTCGCGCCTGGCGCTCCGCGGCCTGATACGGGGACCCCTCGCCTCGAAGAAGACCCGTTTCCTGTTCGAGAATCCCGACGACGCCCGGGCCCTCGGCCTCGACCCGGCCGACGCGACCGTCACCCTCGTGGGCGGCGCCGGCGTCGATCCCGACGCCTTCGCGCCCCGGCCCCTGCCGCCGGCCCCGCCCCTGCGGGTCGCCCTGGTGGCCAGGATGCTGTGGTCGAAGGGCGTCGACACGGCGGTGGCGGCCGTGCGCCTCGCCCGCGCCGACGGCGTGGCCGTGGAGCTCTCGCTCTACGGCGCGCCCGACCCGTCGAATCGCCGGGCGATCCCCGAGGCGACGCTGCGGGAGTGGTCGGGCGACGGGATCACCTGGCACGGCGCCACCGCCGACGTCGCCGGAGCCTACGCCGCCCACCACGTCGCCTGCCTGCCCTCCCGCGGCGGCGAGGGCCTGCCCCGCACCCTGCTGGAAGCCGCCGCCTGCGGGCGGGCCCTTCTCACCACCGACGTGCCGGGCTGCCGGACCCTGGTGCGCGATGGGATCGAGGGGCTCGTCGTCCCCCCCGACGATCCCGCCGCCCTGGCCGCCGCCCTCACGCGCCTCGCCGCCGATCCCCGCCTCGTGGCGCGCCTGGGCGACGCCGCGCGGCGTCGCATCCGCGAGGGCGGCTTCACGGAGACGGCCGTGAGCCGCGCCGTGTGTGCGATCTACGCGGAACTGATCGCATGATCGCCTCGCCCGATCCCCTCGCCTTCATTCGCGAAAACACCCGGCTGATGCCGGTGCCCCATGCGCCCGAGATCGTGCTGCACGTCGCCGACGAGGCCACCGCCCTGTGGCAGAAGACCGAGGACGAGCTCGAGGCCATCGGCCTGCCGCCGCCGTTCTGGGCCTTCGCCTGGGCGGGGGGCCAGGCGCTCGCCCGCTACATCCTCGACAACCCGCACGTGGTGGCCGGGCGCCGCGTCCTCGATTTCGCCTCGGGCTCCGGCCTCGTCGCCATCGCGGCGGCCAAGGCCGGGGCGGTCCACGTCACGGCGAGCGACCTCGACGGCTTCGCGATCCCCGCCATCGGCCTCAACGCGGCGGCCAACGGCGTCGCCGACCGCATCGCGGCCGTGTCGGACGACCTCATCGGTTCCGACCCCGGCAGCGCCGTCGTGCTCGCCGCCGACATCTTTTACGAGTGCGATCTGGCCGGCCGCGTCACCGAATGGCTCGCAGGGCTGCACACGCGCGGCGCCACCGTGCTGGTGGGCGATCCCGGCCGGTCCTACCTGCCGCGCGACCGGCTCGAACGGCTCGCCACCTACGCGGTGCCCGTGAGCCGCTCCCTGGAGGATGCCGAGATCAAGCGGAGCAGCGTCTGGCGCTTCACCGCCTGAGGGGGGTTCGGCATCACGGCCCGCAGGACGAGGTGCGTCGGCCCGCACAGGGCCAGGGGGATGCCGACGACGAGGAGTCCGAACCAGGCGTAGGCCGGCATCCAGGTCTGGGCGGCAATGTCGCTCATGCCCCAGACGTAGTTGATGTTGACCGGGGTGAGGCCCGGATCGGGCCGGGGCGCCGGCATGGCGAAGAAGCAGACCGCCAGCACCACCACGGCGAGGGCCGACCACGCGGCCCAGGCGCGGCGGTCGTAGCCGAGGCGCCAGACGAGGTAGACGAGCAGGAACGGCAGCCAGCCGTGGAACAGCGACAGGCCGCGCAGGAACGCCGAGTTCTCCTGCTTGAACATGTAGTCGGTCATGCCCGTGAGCGGCATCTCGAACAGGCCGGCGGCGAAATCCGCCACCCAGATCACCTGCGGCGCCAGGATGCCGACGGCGCCCATGGAGATCCGGGAGCGCGCGCTCGGTCCAGATCCCGACGAGGGTCAGGATCAGGGCGATGTCGCAGAAGTACAGGAAGTTCGTCGGCCCGTAATACCAGCCGTAGGTCGGCACCAGCACGGCCATGAAGGCCGTGTAGGCGAGCTTCAGGGCGAGCGGCAGGCGATGGGCGCCCGCCGCCGGCCCGGTGGGAGCCGTCGTGCCGTCCCAGGGGGTCGGCGAGAGGGAAGCGCTCATCGTCTGAAGGTCCGTCCGGCCGCGATCGGCCCGTGGGGAGGGACGATGCCGTGCCGCCGCCGCCAACGCGGTGACGAACGGCACAGCTTACGGTCCGCCGCGGGCGACCGGAACCGCCGGCGGCGCTTTTTTTTAGAACCGGCCGCGGCGCTGGGCGTCGAGGCTCCACGGGCCGGCGCCGGCGGCGGCGAGGTAGAGGAACACGAAGCAGAACAGGATCGCCGCGTCGCCGCCGTTGAGGGCCGGGAGCGGGCTCTTGGGCGCATGCGCCATGAAGTAGGCCACCGCCATCTGGCCCGACAGGAGGAAGGCCACCGGCCGGGTGAACAGGCCGAGCACCATCAGCGCGCCGCCGACGAGTTCGAGCAGCCCCGCCAGCCCCATGAGGGAGATCAGCTCCGGCGCGCCGCCGCCGCCCATGCGCGGGGGAAAGCCGAGGAGCTTCTGGGTGCCGTGGGCGAGGAACAGCAGCCCCGCCATGATGCGCAGGACGCTGAGGAGGCGCGGAGCCCAGGTCGTCGAGAGGGCGGTGGTGTTCATGCGGTGGCAGGCTCCGAAAGGCGGCCCGTGGGCCGAGACGCGGGAGCCTCGCATCGAGCATGAATTTCCCGGCGGGTCGATCCACGCCGGCAACGAACGGACGGGACCGATCACCGGCCGGTGTCGGCCGGCACGGTCAGCGGCGCCCGCGGCGGCGGGAGAACGGGACCGCCGACAGGACGTTGCCGACGACGCGGGTGAGGACGCGCAGGGTGGGATGACGCGGCGTTCGAGGATCGGGAGCCGCACCCTACGGTCGCGGGTCCGGCCCGTTCGTGAACGCCGGGGTCCGGCCGGCCGACCAACGTGAGCGAACCGTCTTGCGCGAATCTTGAGGATCGCGCGCGACTCGAATCAGGACAGCGGGTTTGCCGGCGGTTCCTCGCCGAGCCGGTCCAGCAGGGCGGCGATCCGGTCGTCCACGGGCTCGGCCAGGGTGGCGGCGTAGAGGGTCCGCAGGCTGAGGCCGAGGTGGCGGCGGATATTCGGCGCGAGGGGCGGCGGTCCGGAATGCGCCGTCCGCGCATCGGCCCCTGTGCCGCTGTCCCGTGCGCCGGTCTGACGGATCCGGGGGTTCCCGCCTCGTATGATGGGCATGTGGAAGTCCCCTTCCCGCCGCGTTGTCGCAACGGCACCGAACCCGGCGCCATCGGCCATCGTCGAGGATCTCACGGCAGGGTTAAGGAAGGTTTCCGCCCCGCCGTCCCGACCCGGCGCGACCCGGGTGCGGGGCAGCAAATAAAACGCGAATCACCCGATCCGCGGGAAACGGCACGGCGTCAGGGACTTGGCGCGGGTCCGGTGCTTCGGCCCCGCGCGCGGACCGTTTTAGCCTCGTTGTCAAGTGGTAGACGTCAGCCTCGATACCGGTCTACATCCACTGCTGAGGCGTGAGTGCGATCGGCGCCTGGCCATCTCACAGTCACAGGAGGTCGAGGTGAGCGGAATGCAGAGTATATCTGTGACCGAGCGTGAGCGGGATACATTGATTGCTGCGCTGCGGTATTATCAGTTCTACCGACTTCAGGGAAATCCATTCAATCCGCAGCAGGACCATTTGATCGACGCCATCGCCAGTCATTCCGGCGACTCCCTGGATCTGGCCGACATCGACGACCTGTGTGCCGGTCTCAACGGCAACAAGCACGCCCTCAGCGCCGCGGCCTGAGGGACTGCCCGGCGGCCTTCGGTTGACCCGGCCGCCGCGGCGCAGCCACCCCCCCCTTCGACCCTCGTCCCGAGCGAGGGGCACGGACGAAATCCGGCGCTAGAAGTTCAGGGGGCCGCGTCGAGCTGCTGTCTGGCCCGCCCGAGGGCGTCCATGCAGCCCTTGGCATCGCCCTTCCCGTCGGCGGTGCGCGCCTCGTCGAGGGCGACCTTGGCCTGCATCGCCTTGTCGCCGCCCTTGCCGGCCTCGGCGGATTTCTCGGGCGGCGCCGTCGGCGGCGTGTCCACCTTGCCTCCGGCCGCGCCGCCCTCGCCGCCCCGCGCACCGGCGTCGGCCTGGCCGCCCGTCGAGGCCGAGATCGACTCCTTCGCCTGATCCTTCACCTTGGCCTCGAGGGCCGCGATCTGGTCCGTGCAGGGCGAGGCGTGGGCCGGGCCGGCCGCAGCCGCGAGGGCGGCGGCGAGGAGGCCGGCCGCGAGCCATGTGTTCGATGTCATCGTTGCGTCTGTCCTGAAAGAATGGGCGGAAGGCTGCGTCCCTCCGTCAACCCGCCAGGACGCCCGAGGGCTCCGGGCCGGGGGACGGAACCGGCGCTTTTCCTGACGAACGCCACGAAAAAGGGGTGCCGCGCGATGCGACACCCCCCGGTCGTGATGGACCCCCGAAGGGGCGCCGGGTCAGGCGCTCAGCTGGTCGCGGATCGGCAGCTGCCGGATGCGCCGGCCGGTGGCGGCAAAGATCGCGTTGGCGATGGCCGGGGCCACCGGGGGAACCCCCGGCTCGCCGACGCCGCCCAGCGGCCCCGAAAAATTCGGGTTCGGCAGCAGGTGGACGTGGATCTCCTTCGGCGCCGCGTCGATGCGGGTGATCTCGTAGCCGTCGAAGTTGTTCTGCTGGGCACGCCCGTCCTTGAACGTGATCTCGGCCGAGAGGGCGAGGCCCATGCCCATGACCACGGCGCCCTCCATCTGCGAGCGGATGCGCTCCGGGTTCACCTGCGGCCCGCAATCGACGGCGATGTCGACGCGCTTGACCACGACTTCACCCTTGGCCCCGACCTCCACTTCGGCGGCGACCGCCGTGTGGGTGACGAAGCTGTAGTGTCCGGCGATGCCGAGACCGGTGTTCTTCGCCATCTTGCGGCCCCAGCCGATGCCCTTGGCCGCCGCTTCGATGACCCCGCGCAGGCGTGCCGTGTCGATGGGATAGCGGGCCGGGTCCTCGCCGTAGTTCCAGACGTCGCCGAGGGTGGTCGGGTCGATCTTGCGATCGGGACCGATGAGGGCGAGCAGGTACTCCTTCGGGTCCCGACCGGCTTCATGCGCGAGTTCCGACACGAAGGACTGGATCGCGAAGGCGTGCGGGATGTTCGAGACCGAGCGGAACCAGCCGATGCGCACGTGCGCGTCGGCGGCCGGGTTCTCCAGGCGGATGTTGGGCACGTCGAACGGCGTGTTGGTGAGCCCCATGCCGAGCTCGAACGGGAGTTCGTTCTTGGCGCCCGCCGCGAAGATCGACCCGATGGTGGGGGCGGCCGAACGGTGGAGCCAGGCCACCGGCATGCCCTTGTCGTCGAGGCCGGCTTCCAGGCGCTCCACCGAGATGGTGTGGTAGTAGCCGTGGTGCAGGTCGTCCTCACGGGTCCAGGTGAGCTTCACCGGGGCGCCGTCCACGGCCTGAGAGCACAGGGCCGCCTCCAGGACGTAGTCGGGCTTCGACTTGCGGCCGAAGCCGCCGCCGAGCAGGGTCTGGTTGACCCGCACCTTGTCGGCCGCGAGGTTCAGCTTCTTCGCCAGCCGATCATGGGTCGCCTGCGGCGCCTGGGTGCAGGCCCAGGCCTCGCAGAACCCGTCCTTGATCCGCACCACGGCGGCCGGGGGCTCCATCGGGGCCTGGACGAGGTGGGGCACGAAGTATTCGGCCTCGACCCGCTTCTTAGCCTTCGCCATGGCGCCGTCGACGTCGCCCTGGTTGCGCACGACCTTGCCGGGTGCCCGCGCCGCCTTCTCCAACTCGCCCCGGAAGGCGACGGAATCGTAGGTGGCGTTGGGGCCATCGTCCCAGGTGATCTTGAGGGCCTCGCGGGCCTTCATCGCCGCCCAGGTGTTTTTCGCAATGACCGCGACGCCGCCCAGCGGCTGGAACTCCACCGGGGCTTCGGGAGCGTCGATCTTGAAGATCTTGACCACCCCGGCGACCTTCCTGGCCTCGGTGTCGTCGTAGCTCGCGACCTTGCCGCCGAAGACCGGCGGGCGGGCGACGAGGGCGTAGAGCATCCCGTCGATCTTGGTGTCGAGGCCGTAGACGGCCTTGCCCGTGGTGATGTCGCGGTTGTCGACAAGGCCGATCTTGCCCTTGCCGATGTACTTGAAGTCCTTCGACTCCTTCAGGGTCACGGATTCGCGGGCGGGCACCGGCAGTTCGGCGGCCGCCGCCGCGATCTCGCCGTAACCCAGCGTGCGCTTGGACTTGGCGTGGGTGACGACGTGGTTCTCGGCCTTCACTTCCGAGACCGGCACGTTCCACTGCTTGGCGGCGGCCTGGACCAGCATCAGGCGGGCGGCCGCACCGGCGTGGCGCAGGTGCTGGAAGAAGTGGCGGAGCGAGCGCGAGCCGTCCGTATCCTGGTTGCCGAAGCGGGTCTCGTCGCCCCAGGCCTGCGTGACCTTCACCTTGTCCCAGGTGGCTTCGAGTTCGTCGGCGACCACGAAGGCGATGGAGGTGCGAACCCCCTGGCCCATCTCGGCCCGGTGGCAGGTCACCGTCACGGTGCCGTCCGGCGCAATGGCGACGAACACCTTCGGGTCGTCCTGCCAGCCATGCGGCATGGCATCGGCACCGAACTTTTTCGGCTCGTTCGTCTTGTCCTCGGCTTTCGCCGAATCACGCCACGACAGGGCGAGCACCAGGGCGCCCATGCCGCCGAGCATGGCGCGGCGGCTGACATTAGCGAGGGCGGTCGGGGCGGTCGTGGTCGGCTCGGAGACGAGCGTGTCGGACATCATCTGGGAATCGTGGATCACAGGCGCTCTCCCTTGGCGGCGGGGGCAGCCTGACCGGCGGCCTGATGGATGGCGGCGCGGATGCGCGGGTAGGTGCCGCAGCGGCACAGGTTCCCGCTCATGGCCTCGTCGATCTGCGCGTCCGTGGGCTTCGGGGTGTCGGTCAGCAGGGAGGCGGCCTGCATCATCTGCCCGCACTGGCAGTAGCCGCACTGGGCGACGTTGAGGTCGCGCCACGCGGCCTGGACCGGGTGGTTGCCGTCGGGGGACAGGCCCTCGATGGTGACCACGGCCTGGCCCTCGGCGGCCGAGACCGGCGTCACGCAGCCGCGCACGGCGGTGCCGCCGACATGGATGGTACAGGCGCCGCACAGCGCCTGGCCGCAGCCGAACTTGGTTCCGGTCAGCCCGATCTCGTCGCGCAGGTACCACAGCAGCGGCATGTCGGGATCGCCGTCGAAGCTGCGTTCAGCCCCGTTCACGGTGAGTTTGATCATCGGTCTATCCTGTCCTGAATCGGGCGAGGCCGGCGGTCGTGATCCGCCGGTTGCCCGTCTGGGTCGCCACTCATGAGCCACGTCGTCGGCGTCCGGGCACGCGATCCGTGTCGCGGTCCCGCATCGATCGCTCGCGCGGAGAGCCCCGGCTTCCTGCAGGAACGGCTGCCGCCGGGATGCGGCGGCGGACGCGGCGCGGCGGGCGCGTCGCCGTTCTTCGGAATGAGACCAATTAAATGCAGCGCGTGCTGCAGTGCAACGCCGCCGGTCCGATCAGGCTCCGTGCCCGGGACGTTTCGGCATGGCGTATGTGCGATGGCGCACCAGGGGTACGGCCAGCGGTGCGACCGCCCGCCGCTGACGGCAGGGACGGCCGGTGGCCGTTGTCAGACAAAGGGCGGCCGGCGGTCGTGTTCAGGCCGAGGCCCGTGGCCGGGTCAGGTCTCGACCAGGCCCGCGCTCGACCCCGACGCCTCCGAATGCCCGGCGCCGTGCGGCAGGGCGAGGTAGTCCGACGAGCGCATCTCCATGAGGCGCGACACGGTCCGGTCGAACTCGAAGGCCTCCCGGCCATCGGTGGCCGTGTAGAGCCCCTGCGGCTCGGCCGCCGCCGAGGCCACGAGCTTCACGTGGGCGTCGTAGAGGGTGTCGACCAGGGTGATGAAGCGCTTGGCCTCGTTGCGGGTCTCCGCGCTCATCACCGGGATGTCGGCGAGGATCACCGTGTGGAAGGCCCGCGCCACGGCCATGTAGTCGGAGGCCCCGAGGGGCTGGGCGCAGAGATCGGCGAAGGTGAAGCGCGCGACCCCGGCCGCCTCCTCCGGCACGGAGACGTCGCGGCCCTTCACCCGCACGGCGGCGGGCCTGCCCCGGGCCTTGCCGGTGAGGCCCTTGAAGGCGCGGGCCAGGGCCGCCTCGGCGTCGGCGTCGGCGGGCACGTGGTAGACCGCGGCGCCGCCGAGCTTCTCCAGGCGGAAATCCGTGCGCGAATCGAGGCGCAGGACTGCGACGCGGGACGTCAGTTCGGCGACGAACGGCAGGAACAGGGCCCGGTTGAGCCCGCCTTCGTAGAGCCGGTCGGGCTCGACGTTGGAGGTCGCCACCACGGTGACGCCGCGGCGGAACAGGGCGTCGAACAGGCGGCCGAGGATCATCGCGTCGGCGATGTCGGTGACGGTGAACTCGTCGAAGCACAGCAGGGTGGCCTCGTCGGCGAGGGCATCGGCGACCACGGGGATCGGGTCGTCGCCCTTGGCCGTGCCGGCCTTGAGGGCCTGGCGGTGGGCGTGGATGCGCTCGTGCGCGTCGGCGAGGAAGCCGTGGAAATGCACCCGGCGCTTCGGGCCGGGCGCCGCCTCGTGGAACAGGTCCATGAGCATGGTCTTGCCGCGCCCGACGGAGCCCCAGATGTAGAGGCCCTTCGGCACGGCGGCCGGGTCGTCCTTGCGGGAAAACAGCCAGCCCAGCGCGCTGCCCTTGCGGGCGCGCCGGCGCCGGCCGAGTTCCTGCGCCAGGCCGTCCAGCGCCCGCACGAGGTGGACCTGCGCCGGGTCGCGCTCGATGGCGCCGGAACCCACCAGGGCCTCGTAGCGCTCCAGAACCGGACCGTGGGGGATCGCGCCGGAGCGGGCGTGATCGGAGGGGGCCGGAGGGGCTGATGAACTCACGACGGACAAAGCCTCGACGCGTGGGCCGGACCGGAACGGGCGGCCCGCTCCGGGTCTGCCGCGGGCCCGAGGCCCGATCAAGCCGAATGGTTGGTATGCCAGAAACACCGGCGGCAGGACGTTTTGTTGCATTGCACAAAACTGGCAGCGGTGCCACATCTGCCTGACCTTGAGGGAGGTGACGTCCGGACCCCGGCGCGACGAGCGCGCCCCAGCACCGGAAAGGCATCACCATGCCAGAACCCCGACCCGAGCCCCGCGCCGAATCCAGCCCCTTGCACCCCCTCATCCGCCGCCTGTGGCCGAGCGACGCCGCCGCCGTGGAGGCCTACTTCCTGCGCCTCGATCCCGAGACCCGCGCCAGCCGCTTCATGGGCACCCTGAGCGACGCGGCGGCCCTCGCCTATGCCCGCCGGGCCCTGAAGGTCGACGGCGTCGTCTTCGGCGCCTTCGTCGACGGCACCCTGCGGGCCCTGGGCGAACTGCGCCCGACCCGCGCCCCGCCGCCGGGCTTCTCCCTCGGCCCCGACGCGGAAGCCGCCTTCGCGGTGGAACGCGACTACCAGCGCAACGGCCTCGGCCAGGCGCTGTTTCGCCGCATCGCCGGGGCGGCGCGCAACCGCGGCGTGCGGGATCTCCGCGTGCGCTGCCTCGCCCGCAACCGGCCGATGCTCGGCCTCGCGGCCCGGGCCGGCGTCGACCTGCGGATGGCGGGCGGCGAATCCGAGGGCGCCCTCCACCTCGCCCACCCGACGCCGGTCTCCCTGTGGCAGGAAGGGGTGACCGAGGCGTTCGACTTCACCCTGGCGCTGGCCGCCGCGTGAGGCCAGTGTGGGGCCCGGCGCGCGACGCGCCCGTGAGGTGACCGCCATGCGACGGACCCTGTTCACCGGCGTCCTTCTGCTCGTCCCCGCGGGCGCGGCCGTGGCCCAGGCGCGCTTGGCGACGCCGGACATGACCTGTGCCGAGGCGGCCGGTCTCGTGACCCGGACCGGCGCCATCGTGCTGACGACGGGGCCGTTCACCTATGCCCGCCTCGTCCGCGACGGCGGCTTCTGCCCCCTGCCGGAGGTGCCCAAGCCCGCCTTCGAGGCGACCCGCGACGCGGCGCGCTGCTTTGTCGGATACACCTGCCACGACCGGTTCACCGAAGGCGCCGGCCGGGAATAGAGCGGGCGCGCGATGGCGGTCCCCACGGCCAAGCTGCCTTGTTGCGGCCAAGCCCCGTGCCGATGCTGGCCCCGACGCCCCGTGAGAGGGCCGGCACCGAGGGGCCATCGTCATGAACACCATCGAACCCGTCGCGCGGCAACCCGGCGATCTGCGCCTGCAGCGTTCCGTCGCCGACACCCTGCGGACCATCGCGGCGGCCTGCGCCGAGCGCGACGCCCCGCCGGTCAAGGCGGCCCGGCGCGAACTCGCGGCCGTCTACGGCGCCACCCGCCTGAGTCGCCGGCGCGACCGGTTGCGCGCCGCCGGCTGACTTCGACTCACCGTCCCCGCTCCGGCCGCACGGCGAGCCAGACGGTATGGCGGGCGCCGCGCCCGCGCCCGGCCCGCACGGGCACCGCCTCCACGGCGAAGCCGGCGCGGACGAGGCGCTGGGTGAAGGCCGGATCGGGGTGGGCCGACCACACGGCGAGCACGCCGCCGGGGCGCAGGGCATTCCGCGCCGCCGCCAGCCCGCCGGCATCGTAGAGCCGGTCGTTCTCCGCCCGGGTCAGCCCCTCGGGGCCGTTGTCGACGTCGAGGAGGATCGCGTCCCAGGCGAGCGCCGAGGACCGGATCAGGCCGGCGACGTCGGCCTCGCGCGCCTCGACCCGGGGGTCGGACAGGGAATCGGCGGAGATGTGGGCGAGGGGACCGCGCCCCCAGGCGAGCACCGCCGGCACCAGTTCGGCCACCACGAGGCGGGCATCCGGCCCCAGGGCGTCGAGAGCCGCCCGCAGGGTGAAGCCCATGCCGAAGCCGCCGATGAGGATCTTTGCCCCGGCCCGTCCGCCGATCCGCGCCGCCGTCAGGGTCGCCAGGGCCTCCTCCGAACCGCTGAGGCGGCTGTTCATCAGGTCGTCCCGGCCGATCCGGATGAGGAATTCGTGGCCGCGCTGGAGCAGGCGCAGCTCGTCGGTCGTGCCCGGGATCGGGGCGGTGTCGAGGGCGACCCAGGGAATCACGGCGAACCTCGCGGGCAAACAGGCGTGGACCCGGTATCACACCCGGCGCACCCCGCCCATGCGCCCCCGTATTCGCGTTTGACGCGCCGATCGCCTATATCGGACCGATTCCAGATCGAAGGTTCCAAGACCATGGCGACGGCGTCGTTCGACACCGCCCGGGGCGACGCGAGCGCCGCCCCCGCAATCGAGAAGCTGCCCGAGTTCGAGCCGGCCTCCGCGCCGCTTGGAGGCCCCCTGGGAGGCCCCCTCGGACGCACGTCCCTCGTCGGCCTGACCCGGGACGACCTCAAGGCGCGGCTGTCGGCCATCGGCGTGTCCGAGCGCGAGCAGCGCATGCGTTCGGGCCAGATCTGGCACTGGGTCAACGTGCGCGGCGCCAAGCACTTCGACGACATGACCAATGTCGGCAAGGGCCTGAAGGCGGACCTCGCCAGCGCCTACACCCTCGACCGCCCGGAGGTGATCACCGAGCAGGTCTCGCGGGACGGCACCCGCAAGTGGCTCATGCGCATGGCGCCCACGGGCAAGCACGACCACAACCGCGGCGCCGAGATCGAGTGCGTCTACATTCCCGGCCGGGGACGGGGCACCCTCTGTGTCTCGAGCCAGGTCGGCTGCACCCTCACCTGCTCGTTCTGCCACACGGGCACCCAGCGCCTCGTGCGCAACCTGACGGCGGCCGAGATCGTCGCGCAGGTGGTGGTGGCCCGCGATCACCTCAACGACTGGGCCGGCCAGAACCCGACGCCGGCCGGGGCCGACGAGGTCCGCCGCGCGGTCACCAACATCGTGTTCATGGGCATGGGCGAGCCCCTCTACAACATCGACAACGTCATCGATTCCGTCGGCGTCATGGCCGACCAGGAGGGGCTGGGCCTGTCGCGCCGGCGCATCACCGTCTCCACCTCCGGCGTCGTGCCGCAGATGCAGCGCCTCGGCACCGACGCCCACGCCATGCTGGCGATCTCGCTCCACGCCGTCCGCGACGACCTGCGCGATACCCTGGTGCCGCTGAACCGCAAGTATCCGCTCGCCGAACTCATCGCCGCCTGCCGCAACTATCCCGGCCTCAACAACGCCCGGCGCATCACCTTCGAGTACGTGATGCTCAAAGGTATCAACGACACCGACGCCGATGCCCGCGAGCTCGTGCGCCTGCTCCAGGGCATTCCGGCCAAGATCAACCTGATCCCGTTCAACCCCTGGCCCGGCAGCGTCTACGAGTGCTCGGACTGGGAGCGCATCGAGCGCTTCTCCGAGATCGTCTACGAGGCCGGCTACGCCTCCCCCGTGCGCACCCCGCGCGGCCGCGACATCCTCGCCGCCTGCGGCCAGCTCAAGAGCGAGACCGAGAAGCTGCGCGCCCGCGCCCGGATGATGCTGGAGGACGGCATCGGCGCCGAGGGCGTCTACGCGGGCGCCGACGACGGCGACGACGATTGATTTTTTGGGCAATGCCCTCCGCCTTGTGGCGGTGACGAAGCTGGTATCGCGAAGACCGCGCGTGACGGTGCGAGACGCGACGGACTCCCTCTCCTGGAAGGAGAGGGTTGGGGTGAGGTGTGCGAACTCTCCGAATAGGTCCCACACCTCACCCTGTCCCTCTCCTTTCAGGAGAGGGACCTGCGCCTTTCCCGAAGACGTAGGTTTGCTAGGCTTGCGAAGCAAAAAGAACGGCGAACGACCGTTCATCCGACAAACCCATAGGGGCTTCACCATGCGGTTCCTCGGCCGCGTCTTCGTCGGGTGCCTCGCCCTGGTCCTGGCGATCCCCTGCGGCGCGTTCGTGCTCGGCCTCGGCGCCATGCTCGATCCGGTCTCGCGGGACGTGCTCGGGAGCCTCGGATTGGTCGGCCTGTTCGAGGGGCTGAACGATCTCGCCTCCGGCATCGGCCCCGAAACCATCCTGTTCGCCCTCGCGGCCTTCGCCCGCGCCCTGTTTCTCCTCCTCGTGGCGCCGCCCGTCGCCATGGCGGTCATCGGCGAGACCCTGAACTGGCGGAGCCCCGCGTGGTACGGCGCCGGCACCGGCCTCCTCACGGCCCTCGTGCCGTGGCTCGCCCGGACTACGGCCCGTGGCGGCGACCCACAGGCCTTCGCCCAGGAGGGCCGCATCACCGCCATCCTGTTCCTGACGGGCGCGGCCTCGGGCCTCGTCTACTGGCTGGTGGCGGGTCGCTTCGGCCCGCGCGACGGAGCCGTGTGAATGCGCCGCCCCTCCGCTCCTTGGCTCGCCCTCTGCCTCCTGCTCGGCCTCCCACACGCGGCGTGGGCCCAGGCGGATTCCTCGCCGATCCAGGCGGACACCGCCCGGATGCTGCCGGTGCTGGCGGCCCACGGCATGGTCTCGTCCCAGGACGCCCAGGCGACGCGGGTCGGCGTCGCGATCCTGAAGGCCGGCGGCAACGCCGTCGATGCGGCCGTGGCCGTGGGCTTCGCCCTCGCCGTCACCCTGCCGAGGGCGGGCAACCTCGGCGGCGGCGGCTTCATGATGGTGCATCTGGCGCGAACGGCCGAGACCGTGGCCATCGATTACCGCGAGACCGCCCCGGCCGCCGCCAGCGCCGACATGTTCCTCGACACGCGGGGCGAGCCCGACCACGCCGCCTCCACCCGCACGGGCAAGGCGGTGGGCGTGCCCGGCACCGTGCGGGGCCTCGCCGAGGCGCACCGGCGCTACGGCTCGGGCCGCTTCACCCTCGCCGACCTCGTCGCGCCGGCCGAGCGCCTGGCGCGCGACGGCATCGACGTCGAAGCCGGGCTCGCCGATTCCCTGCCCCGCGCCGCCGATCTTTTGGGAGTTTGGCCGTCGAGCCGGGCGATCTTTTTTGCCGGCGACAGACCGCTGGGACGCGGCGAGCGCCTCGTCCAGACCGACCTCGCCAAGACCCTGCAATCCATCGCGAAAGACGGACCCGACGCGTTCCACACCGGACCCATCGCGCAGGGCATCGCGCAAGCGGTGCGCGACGCCGGTGGGGTCATGACGGCGGACGACTTAGCCGCCTACCGACCGGTGATCCGCCAACCCGTGCGCGGCACCTATCGCGGCCTGTCGATCGCGTCGATGCCGCCGCCGAGTTCGGGCGGCATCCACCTCGTCGAGATCCTCAACGTGCTGGAGGGCTTCGATCTGGCGAAGATGGGGGCCGGCAGCGCCGACGCGATCCACACCCTCGCCGAGGCCATGAAGCCGGCCTATGCCGACCGTGCCACCTGGCTCGGCGACCCGACCCGCTCGCAGATTCCTGTCGAGGGGCTGACGGCGAAATCCTACGCCGCGGGGTTGCGCGCGGCCATCGACCCCGCCCGCGCCCGCCCGGCGGCGGAGGTCAGGGCCGGCGATCCCCTCCCCCACGAATCCGACCAGACCACGCATTTCTCGGTGATGGATGCCGAGGGCAACGCCGTCTCCAACACCACCACCCTGAACTTCTCCTACGGCATGGGCCTCGTCGCACCGGGCACCGGGGTGCTGCTCAACAACGAAATGGACGATTTCTCCGCCAAGACCGGGGCGCTGAACGCCTACGGCCTCGTCGGCGGCAAGGCCAACGCCGTGGCGCCCGGCGCCCGGCCCCTGTCCTCGATGACGCCGGCCTTCGTGTTCCGCGACGGCAAGCTGTTGCTGGTGACGGGGAGTCCGGGCGGCAGCCGCATCATCTCGACGGTGCTGCAGACCATCGTCAACGTCGTCGATTTCCGCATGACCCTGCTGCAGGCGGTGGCGGCCCCGCGCATCCACCACCAGTGGCGCCCGGACGTGCTCACCGTCGAGGAAGGCGTCTCGCCCGACACCCTCGCCATCCTGCGGGCGCGCGGCCACCGGGTGGTGGTGGCCCCGGCCTCGGGCTCGGCCAATTCGGTGATGGCCGTCGACGGGCTCGTGGCCGGGGCCGCCGATCCCCGCCAGCGCGGGACCCTTGCCGAGGGGTATTGAGGCGCGCTCTGCGTCAGCGCGCGTAGGCGAAATGCTCGCGGCGACGCTCGATGGAGGACGGAATCCGTAAGGATTCCCGGTACTTCGCCACCGTGCGTCGGGCGATGTCGATGCCCTCGTCGCGCAGGCGCTGCACCAGGGCGTCGTCGGAGAGCACGTCGCTGCGGGCCTCGCCGTCGACGAGCTGCTTGATGCGGTGGCGCACGGCCTCCGACGAGTGCGAAGCCGTGCCGGCCGCACCGGGAATCGCCGCGGTGAAGAAGTACTTCATCTCCAGGGTGCCCCGGCTGGTGCCGATGGACTTGTTGGAGGTCACCCGCGAGACGGTGGATTCGTGCATGCCGATGGCCTCGGCCACGGTCTTGAGGTTGAGGGGGCGCAGGTGCGCGACCCCGTGCAGGAAGAACGCGTCCTGCTGGCGCACGATCTCGGAGGCGACCTTGAGGATGGTGCGGGCGCGCTGCTCCAGGCTGCGGGTGAGCCAGTTCGCCGTCTGCAGGCACTCGGACAGGAACGCCTTGTCGCCCTCGGCCTGCGCCCCGCGCGAGACCCGGGCGTAGTAGCTCTGGTTCACCAGCACCCGCGGCAGGGCCTCGGCGTTGAGCTCCACCAGCCACGACCCGTCGGGGGCGGCCCGCACGAACACGTCGGGGATCAGCACCTCGACGGCCCGCGCCCCGAAGGCGCGGCCGGGCTTCGGATCGAGGCGGCGCAGCTCGGCCAGCATGTCGACGAGGTCCTCGTCGTCGACGCCGCAGAGGCGGCGCAGGGACGCGAAATCGCGCTTGGCCACGAGGTCAAGGCGCGAGACCAGGGCCTGCATCGCCGGATCGAACCGGTCGCGGTCGCGCAGCTGGAGGGCGAGGCATTCGGCGAGGTCGCGGGCGGCGATGCCCGCCGGCTCGAAGCTCTGCACCAGCTTCAGCACGCGGGCGACGGTGTCGAGGGGCGTGCCCAGGCGCTCGGCGACCTCGTCGATGGACTCGCGAAAGTAGCCGGCGTCGTCCACCGCATCGATGAGGAAGCCGCCGATGAGGCGGTCGACGGGATCGCGGGTGGCGAGGTCGAGCTGCGCGGCCAGGTGCTCGCGCAGGGACATCTCGGAGGTGAGCGTCGCCTCGAAATCCGGGGCGTCGCCGTCGAAGGAGCCGCCGGTGTTGCCGTAGGGCGCCGGGGTCAGGGACAGCATGTCGCCCGACGCCGCCTCGCGGGCATGGGTCGGGTTCTCGTCGGCGAACACGTTGTCGAGGCGGGTGTCGAGGGCGCTCTCCATGTCGGCGCCGCTCGCCGTCAGGGTGGTGGCGATCCAGGGTTCGTCGCCGCCGTCGAAATCGCTGCCGTCGAAATCGCTTGCCTCGCCGTCGGCGGGGCGATCGACGGAGGATTCGGATGGGGTCTCGCCGGGCGGGCGCTCGTCCCCGGTCTCGCCCTCGGCGCGTTCGAGGAGCGGATTGCGCTCGAGTTCGGCGTCGACGTAGGCGGTGAGGTCGAGATGCGAGAGTTGAAGGAGCTTGATCGCCTGCAGGAGCTGAGGCGTCATCACCAGGGCCTGGCCCTGGCGCATTTCCAGCCGTTGCACCAGACTCATGATAAGGTCCCGATCCCCGAGTCGCACCGCCGCCCGACGGCGCGCGTCACCGCGGGCCGAACACCGGCATCAATCTTGCTTCTTTTTACTGTTCCAAGGTTTAGACCCAACCCGCCCGGACGTCAAAGCGTGTTGGGCCGGCCCTGCCTAAAAAATGCCCACGCTCATGGATCGCCGGGGCGGCGTGGTGTCGGCATCACAGCGGGGGCGGTCGCCGGGCCTTCTCGCAGGCCACAGCTTCGACGGCGTTCGAGCCTGGGCCCATCGCGGATTGCGGTCTGGTGCGGAATTTCTCGCAGGCATCGCAGGCATCGCGGACTCCGCGAAAACCCGTCCGGGAGCCGGAATCCTAGAGCCGAAAATCTTCGCCGAGGTAGAGCCGGCGCGCGTCGGCGTTGGCGACGATCTCGGCGGGCGTCCCCTCCGTGAGGATGCGGCCCGAATGGGCGATGTAGGCCCGGTCGATGAGGCCGAGGGTCTCGCGGACGTTGTGGTCGGTGATGAGCACGCCGATGCCGCGCTGCTTCAGGTGCTTCACCAGATCCTGGATGTCGCCCACGGCGATGGGGTCGATGCCGGCGAAGGGCTCGTCCAGCAGCATGAAGCTCGGGGACGAGGCCAGCGCCCGGGCGATCTCGCAGCGGCGGCGCTCGCCGCCCGACAGGGCGATGGAGGGGGATTTGCGCAGGCGCGCGATGTCGAACTCCTCCAGCAGGGATTCGAGTTTTTTCGCGCGCTCCTTGCGGTCGGGCTCGGCCACCTCCAGCACGGCGCGGATGTTGTCCTCCACCGTGAGGCCGCGAAAGATCGAGGCCTCCTGCGGCAGGTAGCCGATGCCCAGCCTCGCGCGCTGGTACATGGGCAGGTGGGTGATCGGCAGGCCGTCGAGGCTGATGGAGCCGCGATCGGCCGAGACCAGGCCGGTGATCATGTAGAAGATCGTGGTCTTGCCGGCGCCGTTGGGGCCGAGCAGCCCCACGGCTTCGCCGTTGCGCACGGTGAGGCCGGCCTCGTGCACGACGGTGCGGGCGCCGTAGCTCTTGCGCAGGCCGCGCACGTGGAGAATGCCCGGACCGCCGCCCTCGGCGAGAATCGCGGCCTCGCGCGCGGCGGCCGCGTCGCGGCGGCCCCGACCGAACAGGCGGCCGAACAGGGAGGGCCGGACCGGGGCGGCGGACACCGGTGACGCGTCGCTCAATTGGCCTGCGCCCGGGGCTTGATCGCCTCGGCGGGCTTCTCTGCCGGCTTCGGAGCCGCCTTGGCGGCGGCGGGCGGCTGGGCGCAGCCCTTGCCGGTCTTGGGGCCGTCCTCCTTCTGCGGCACGAACAGGGCCGAGACCCGGCCGCCGGCCACGGGGTCCATGTTCGCCCGGCCGGTGTTCATGTCGTAGACGAGGCGCGAGCCGCGCGTCACGTTCTGGCACTGGCTCAGGACGACGTTGCCGGTGAGCACGATGCGCTTGGCCTCCTGATCGAACACGGCGCTGTCGCCGGTGGCGACCTGGTCCTTCTGCACCACGGTGACGGGGCCGGCGCACTCGACGCGCTGAATGCCGTTCTCGCCCATCCCGCCGGCGGGCTTCTCCGAAGCGTCGGCCGTGTCGGCGGCGGGCTCTTTCGCCGCTTCGCCCTTCTTGTCGTCCTTGGACTTGTCGTCCTTTTTGGCCCGCTTGTACCGCACGGTCATGCTGGAGCAGCGGATGGTGCTGTCGCCCTGCACGGCCACGACGTTGCCGGCGAACACCGCCTTGTTCTCGCGGTCGAACACGTCGAGGCGGTCGGCGTCGATCTTGATCGGCTCCTTGCCGCCGCCGCCGAGGTTGCCGAGGCCGCTCGTCGCCTTCTCCTTCTTCGGCGCGGCCGTCTGCGCGCCGGCCGGCGCCGCCAGGGCCAGACCGGCGACGAGCACCACCCAGCCGAGGGACCGCGCCGCCGTCACCGCCGGCCCTCGCCGTCGTGCGGTTCCGCGGCGGAGGTGAGGACGCGGGCGGGCTTCGCCGGCTTGTCCGGCTTCTCGAGCTCGTGCAGCACCGTGTGGACGTTGCCCACGAAGGAGATGACGTGGCCGCTGTCGGTGACGTCGAGGGTGTCGGCCGTCACGGTGCCGCTCGGGATCGCCACCGCCACGGTCTCGTTCGACTTGACGGTGCCGGCCTTGAAATCGACGGCGGCCGATTTCAGGCGGATCTCCTCGCCCTTGTCGGTCCAGATGCGGATGTCCTGTTCGAGGGTCAGGGATTCCCGCGCCGTGTCGAACAGGCCCGAGGCCGCCTCGAGATGGGCGATGCCGCCCTTGTCGTCGGTGTTGAGGTGGCCCTTCATGGCCTGCAGCTCGATGAGGGTCGGCTTGCGCACGTCCTGGAAGGCGGCGGTGGCGGTGACCTCGTAGCCGCGCTCGCCCTGGCGGAAGCCGGACAGGCGCGGGCTCTCCATCTTCACCTTGGTGCCCGACAGGCTCACGGGGCCGATGCTGACGCCCGGCAGGGTGGTGCCGAAGGGATTGAACATCACGGCGGCGAGCGCCAGCACCGCCGTGCCGGCGACGAGGGGGATGACCCGCCGCAGGGTCCGCACCCGGGTGCTGTGGTTGCGCGCCCGCGCGTGGGCACGGGTCCGGCGCGCATCGGCGCGCGGTGCTTCGGTCTGGATGGCCTCACCCACGTGCATGATCGTCCCAAACATGCCGCCGGATGCGCGCGGGCCATGGCGAAGTTATGACCACCCGGTTGCCAAATCATCAAGGGCGGCGGCGCCCGTCGCCGCGATCATGTGCGGGGGCGCACGAACCTTCGAGGAACGGCTTTCAGGTATGGGCGAAGATGTCGGTCTCGGGCCAGCCGGCGAGGTCGAGGCGGGCGCGGGTCGGCAGGAAGTCGAAGCAGGCCCGGGCCATCTCCGTGCGGCCCTCGCGGGCGAGCATGGCGTCGAGGCGGGCGCGGGCGGCGTGGAGGTAGAGGACGTCGGAGGCCGCGTAGTCGACCTGCGCCTGGCTCAGGGTATCGGCGCCCCAGTCGGAGGATTGCTGCTGCTTCGAGAGATCGACGCCGACGAGCTCGCGGACCACGTCCTTGAGGCCGTGGCGGTCGGTGTAGGTCCGGGCGAGCTTGGAGGCGACCTTGGTGCAGTAGACCGGCGCCGGCATCACCCCCAGGGCGTTGAACAGCACGGCGAGGTCGAACCGGGCGAAATGGAAGATTTTTTGGGTTTCCGGATCGCCCATGACCCGTGCCAGGACCTCCGGCACCGGCCCGCCGGGGATGATCTGGACGACGTCGGCGCTGCCGTCGCCGCGCGAGACCTGCACGACGCAGAGCCGGTCCCGGTGCGGGTTGAGCCCCAGGGTCTCGGTGTCGATGGCGATGGCGGGGCCGGCGACGTAGTCGGCGGGCAGGTCGCCGCGATGGACGCGCACGAGGGGCTGGGGGGCCATGGAACACTTCTCGGGGGAGCGGGACGCGAACCCGCGCGTAACACCCGGCCCCCCTCACGGACAAGCGCGGCGGATCGTCGATCCGCCGCGCCTGTCCGAAGACGATCTCCGCCCGAACACGAGATCTACGCGAAACCTATTTCTGCTTGGCGATGACCTTGTCCTTGATGCCGTCGTAGACGCCCTGCGGAATCACCTTCTTGGAGACGAGCTCGTCCTTGCCGCGATAGGGCCGACCCTTGACGATGGCGGCCGCGCGGGCGGCGCCGATGCCCGGCAGGGCGTCGAGCTCGGCGGGGCTGGCGCTGTTGAGGTCGATGAGCGCGGCCTTTTCGGATTTGGCGTCGGCCTTGGTCTCCGGCTTGGCGGCCGGTTTGGCCGCCTCCGGGGCCTTGGGCGGCGTCACGGTCGGCGGCGTCGGATTCGACGGGACCGGGACCGCCGGGGCGGGCTTCGTCGTCGGGGCCGCGGGGCTCGGCGCCTGTGCCAGGGCGGGGGCGGCGGCGAGGCAGGCCAGAACGGTCAGGCTGCGCAGGAGGGATGACGGCAGACGTGACGACAACATGGGACACTCCCGGGTCGATGGCGCGGTCGCGATGCCCCGCCCTCGAACGAAGACTTAGAAAGGCGCGGTTGAACCGCTGCTTAACGGTGCGACATCGATGCGGATTTCGGCTGAGATGGCGACGGGACGATCCGACGTCTTGATCGGTCGGCGCCCGCGCGTCACGGAAGCCGGGGCGAACGCGCCGAAACATGCGTCCTGAACTTGCGCTATGAACGCGCGCCATGGCTCTGCGGCCCCGGCGGCGGCCGAAGGGCGGACTCCACTTTTCGGACGCGTGCTCTAGCCAGGGCGGCCGCACGCGGCTATAAGCCCGGCCTCGAATCTCCGTTTGAACACGGTGCCGAGGCGTCCTCCCGGAGGGGGACCGCCTGAGGCGCCCTTTTTGCCATCGACAGGATCATCCCATGGCCGTTCCGAAGCGCAAGACCTCCCCCTCGCGGCGCGGCATGCGCCGGTCCGCCGACGCCCTCAAGGCCCCGACCTACGTCGCCGACAAGGATTCGGGCGAGCTGCGCCGTCCCCATCACATCGACCTGAAGACCGGCATGTACCGGGGCCGTCAGGTCCTCAAGGTCAAGTCCGCCGAGGCCTGAGCCTGCGGGCTTCGTCCGCGGGCGAGGCTGGCCGCTCCGGCGGCCCATGTCGGAACCACGACGAGAGCCGTGCCCAGCGAGAGCGGGCGCGGTTTTTTGCGTCGGGGTGTCGGTTCGGGACGTCAGTTCGGGGCCTGGGTCAGGCGCTGCGCCGGGCCGCCTCGGCGTAGGTGGCCGCCGCATTCCGGGTCCGTTCCAGGCGCGCGGACCGCAGGCCCGGATCGGCGCTGACGAGGAGCTGGATGAGAAATCCCGCATCGGGACGCGCGGCGGCGCGGCGGCGGGCGCCGTAGGCTTCGCCCGTCCCGGGAATCACCACGAGGTCGTAGGCCGGGACCTGTTCCGTTTCCGGACGTCCGTCTGTTCCCAATCGCCCCATGGCATCCATTCCCGCGTGAACCGGGGTGAGATGCGCAAGAGGTGGGCCGACGTTAACGGTTCGTCAACCTTTGGTCGGGCCGACCCGGATCGGGGCCTACTTCTTCGACAGATCCTCGAGGCGCGACTGCATCTCGGCCATCTGCCGCTTGAGATCGTCGAGGTCGGCGCCGGCGGGGGCCGCTGCCACGGCGGCCTGCGCCGGGCGCGGCGCGGCCGAGGGGTGCGAGCCCATGCCGGAGAGGGGGCCGGTGCCGAAGGCGGTGAACATCTTCATGGCGTCGCCGAAGAAGCTCATGTTGGCCCGCACCTGCTCTTCCATGGCGCTCTGGAACACGGTGGGGGCGAAGCTCTGGGTCATCTTTTCGCGAAGACCGTCCTGGTCCCGGGCGAAATTGGCCATGGAGAATTCGAGGAAGCTCGGCACCATGGTGCGCATGCTGTCGCCGTAGAAGCGGATGAGCTGGCGCAGGAAGGCGACCGGCAGCAGGTTGTCGTCGCCGGCCTTGTTCTCCTGCTCGAAGATGATCTGCGTCAGCACGGAGCGGGTGATGTCGTCGCCCGAGCGCGCATCGTAGACGAGGAAGTCCTCGCCGTTCTGGACCATCGTCGCGAGATCCTCGAGGGTGACGTAGGTCGAGGTGCCGGTATGATAGAGGCGCCGGTTGGCGTACTTCTTGATAACGGTGTGGTTGGACTTACCGTTGTCCGCCATTTCTGGGGGCCTCTCCCAACGCGATCATGCAGGTCGCTCGATCTCTGCCGCGCGATCGTCGGCGACACGCTCGGAGCCGAGAACGCTCCCGATCCGCCTGATCCCATCTTAAGGCCTTCGCCCGCCGACGAAAACACCTATCTCGCCGCCGTCCACGCGGAATAGTGCCGGTCTCCGCGTCGGCCCGGCCAAGGACTCGGCCGAGGACCCGGTCAAGCACTCGGCCGAGGACCCGGCCGAGGACCCGGCATGGACTCGGCGTGACAGCGTCCGCGCGTCCTCGCCAAAGCGCCTTGACTTCGCGGGGTCGTGGGCTTTCATCCGAACGCTACGGCACAAGGCGCGCCCGCTCACCCGAAAGCGACAACGCAGCGCCGGCCGGCATGAGGAGACCATAACCATGGCAGCAGAAGATATCGTCATCGTCGGCGCGGCGCGCACGGCGGTCGGCTCGTTCGGCGGAGTGTTCAACACCGTGCCCGCGCACGACCTCGGGGCCGTGGCGATTAAGGCCGCCCTGGAGCGGGCCGGCGTCTCCCCCGACGACGTGGACGAGGTGATCTTCGGCCAGGTGCTCACCGCGGGTGCGGGCCAGAACCCGGCCCGTCAGGCCGCCATCAAGGCCGGCATCCCCGAGAAGGCCACGGCCTGGGGCGTCAACCAGGTCTGCGGCTCGGGGCTCCGCACCGTCGCGCTGGGCATGCAGCAGATCGCCAACGGCGATGCGACCGTGATCGTGGCCGGCGGCCAGGAATCCATGTCGCTCAGCCCCCACGCCCAGTACCTGCGCGGCGGCCAGAAGATGGGCGACGTCAAGCTCGTCGACACCATGATCAAGGACGGCCTGTGGGACGCCTTCAACGGCTACCACATGGGTACCACCGCCGAGAACGTGGCCCAGGCCTTCCAGCTCACCCGCGAGGAGCAGGACGCCTTCGCGACGAAGTCGCAGAACAAGGCCGAGGCCGCCCGCAAGGAAGGCCGGTTCAAGGACGAGATCTGCCCCGTCACCGTGCCGGGCCGCAAGGGCGACACCATCGTCGACACCGACGAGTACATCCGGGACGGCGCCACCGTCGAGACCATGGCCAAGCTGAAGCCCGCCTTCTCGAAGGACGGCACCGTGACGGCCGCCAACGCGTCGGGCCTCAACGACGGCGCCGCTGCCATCGTGCTGATGTCGGCCTCGGAAGCCGAGCGTCGGGGCATCACGCCCCTCGCCCGGATCGTGTCCTGGGCCACGGCCGGCGTCGACCCGAAGGTGATGGGAACCGGCCCGATCCCGGCCTCGCGCAAAGCCCTGGACAAGGCCGGCTGGACGCCGTCCGACCTCGACCTGATCGAGGCCAACGAGGCCTTCGCCGCCCAGGCCCTCGCCGTGAACAAGGACATGGGCTGGGACACGGCCAAGGTGAACGTCAACGGCGGCGCCATCGCCATCGGCCACCCCATCGGCGCCTCCGGTGCCCGCGTCCTCGTCACCCTGCTGCACGAGCTCAAGCGCCGCGACGCCAAGAAGGGCCTCGCCACCCTGTGCATCGGCGGCGGCATGGGCGTCGCCATGTGCATCGAGCGCGTCTGAGACGGCCTATCCCGCGGCGGCGTCACGGAAATCTTGACGCCGCCGCAAATTTAAATGGGTCGCGCGACGGCCGCCTCGCCAGCTAGAGCCGCGCACGACCCGCTCACGAACCTGCCAAAAAACGACACATCGGAGGAAATCATGGCTCAGGAACGCGTCGCCCTCGTCACGGGTGGAACGCGCGGCATCGGCGCCGCCATCTCGAAGGGCCTCCAGGCCAAGGGCTACAAGGTCGCCGCCAATTACGGCGGCAACGACGAGGCCGCCAACGCCTTCAAGGCCGAGACCGGCATCCCGGTCTTCAAGTTCGACGTCGGCGATTACGCCGCCTGCGAGGCCGGCATCAAGCAGATCGAGGCCGAGGTCGGCCCCATCGACATCCTGGTGAACAACGCCGGCATCACCCGCGACGGCGCGTTCCACAAGATGAGCTTCGAGAAGTGGCAGGCGGTCCTCAAGACCAACCTCGACTCGATGTTCACCTGCACGCGCCCGCTGATCGAAGGCATGCGCTCGCGCAACTTCGGCCGCATCATCCTGATCTCGTCGATCAACGGCCAGAAGGGCCAGGCCGGCCAGACCAACTACTCGGCCGCCAAGGCCGGCGTCATCGGCTTCGCCAAGGCGCTCGCCCAGGAGAGCGCTTCGAAGGGCATCACCGTCAACGTGATCGCGCCGGGCTACGTCGCCACCGAGATGGTGATGGCGGTGCCGGAGGACATCCGCAACAAGATCATCTCCACGATCCCCGTCGGCCGCCTCGGCGAGGCCGAGGAGATCGCCCGCGCCGTCGAGTACCTCGCCGCCGAGGATTCGGGCTTCGTCACCGGCTCGACCCTCACCATCAACGGCGGCCAGTACATCGCCTGAAACGGCGGGGTGGACGGCCCCCCGGCCGTTCACCCCTCATCCGTTCCGGTCCAGCGCCCCTTAA
The DNA here is from genome assembly GCF_008039485.1 of Methylobacterium sp. WL69. Lineage (NCBI taxonomy): Bacteria > Pseudomonadati > Pseudomonadota > Alphaproteobacteria > Hyphomicrobiales > Methylobacteriaceae > Methylobacterium > Methylobacterium sp. WL69. The sequence continues at coordinate 38,758 of NZ_VRUZ01000029.1, forward strand.
AGAATCTGCCGCCGTATCCTATACTGTAGTCCGCAGGCCGATGACGGATTCGGCCCCTGCGGCTCCCGGGTGAAGGCCATGAGCGTCGACAAGTTCGCTGTCGCATCGTCGGCTCGGATGCAGGTGGATCGCCTGCCGCCGCCCGAGAAGCGCGCGCTGACCCGTCTGTTCTCGGGCGACGCGTTCGCCAGACCCGAGAACACCCAGCCGACCCCCACGGGGCGGTTCGTGTCGCGCCTGGGCGCACGGCGTGTGTTGTGGCAGCGCTCCGACGGCGGGCGCCCTGAAATTCTCAGTATTCTCGATCGCTCCTACGCCGATTGATCGGTGAGCCAGTTCAGGCCGATCGCCTACAGTCTTTCGGCTGCCGAAACCGAATTGCTCTCCTTCAAGGCGTGGCTTGCCGGGCGGACCTTCTTCGGCGAAGCCGAGGTGGTCGCGCAGATCAGGGCGCGCGCACAAATGTGCTGCCTTCTGGCGTCCCATGCCGGAATCAGGGCGCCCGATCTGATCCGGTTCGAATTGGCCCTCAAGGGTCTGTTCCGGACGGATCTGGTCCTGGGGAACGATCACTTCCGGCAGTTCGCCCTGATCGAGTTCGAGGATGCCCAGGCCGACAGCCTGTTTGCCGGCGGAACCCGACAGTACCGGCACTGGTCGCGGCGGCTCGAACACGGCTTCGGGCAGGTGCTGGACTGGGCGTGGATTCGCAACGATCACCCCAACGATACGGTGCTGACCGCCGCGTTCGGCGGCCCGATCCATGACAGTGCCTACCTCGTCGTGTGCGGACGCGATGCGAGCCTGGTCGATGAGATGGAACGCAAGCGCTTCGAACACCGACGCTTCAAGACCCGGATCGAGGGAACGCCGGTGGCGTTCCTGACCTACGACGACATGGTCAAGGGGATGGAGTTGAGCCTGGAGAACGCCAAGAGCTTCGCCATCCTCGGATAAGGAGCGTTTCGCGATCCTTCAAGCGGACAGCGCTTCGCAGGCCCGGACGCCGTTGCCCGCGGTGGCGATGCATGCGGCCCGACCTATCCCCGCGGCGTCGGCCGCCAGTCGGGCGGGGCCATCTCGAACCCCGAAAACTCGAAGGCCGGCGAGACCGTGCAGCCGACGAGCGTCCAGGCGCCGAGGCTCGTGGCCGTCTGCCAATGGCCGGCCGGCACGACGATCTGGGGCTGCTGGCCGCGCGCGAGGTCGGGGCCGAGATGGGCCGCCGCGGCATCGTGGCCGTTGGGGCTCTGGGTGATCACCAGGGGCGCGCCGGCGTGCCAGTGCCAGATCTCGGCGGCATCGACCCGGTGCCACTCGGACACCTCGCCCGTATCGAGCAGGTAGTAGATCGCGCTGCCCACCGAGCGCCCGTCGAGGGTGCGGGGATCGCGAAAAGTCTCGCGGTAATGGCCGCCCTCGGGATGCGGGGCCAGCGCCAAGCGGGCGATGATCTCGGCGGCCGTCGGGCCGGCCGGTGCTGCGCCCATGGGTACTCCTTCCCGTCGCATGATCATGGCTCCAGGGCCGAGGCCGGCATCCGCATGCCCGAAGGGGATTCGGCCTGTCCGGCCGGCTTGCCCGGTTTCGGGCGCGGGGCCGCCTTCGCCTTCGCCACCGGCGCCGCCTTGACCACCGGTGCGTCGCCGCAGGACTGGAAGGCGAGCTGCGCCAGGGGCTGGCCCGCCTCCGAGACGATGTTGAGGGTGTCGGGCAGGGGCGTCGGCGTGGCGTCCCAGCGGATGCTGCCGCCTTTGCTTCCCTCCAGGACCGCGGGGGCGCCGCCCCGGCGCAGGGCGAACAGGTCCGGCCCGTAGGCCGTGGCGACCTTGCCGGCGATGACCACCTGCAGCACCCGCGCCGAGTCCGGCGTCAGGGGCAGGAGGGGGTTCTCGACCACGATGAGCCCCGTGCGGGTCACCCAGACGGAAAAATTCTTCGGCCCCTCGTAGAGGGCGGCCTTCTCGGCACAGGCGACGGTCAGGTCCGGACGCGGCGCGGCGGGCACGGGCGGCGGCAAGGCTGAGGGCGTGACGGCCGCGGGCGTCATGGCGGGCGCGGCGGTGGCGGGCGCGACCGGCTTCGGCTTGGCGGGGACCGCCTTCCGGGGCGCCGGCTTCTTCGCGGGCGCCGGGGCGTCCACCGCCGGCCCGTCCACGGCCGGTGCCTGGGCGGAGGCGGCGTGTGTCCAGGCGGCGACGAGGGCGGCCAGGGCGAGGCGGGACGGGCGCATCCGCGGACCGATCATCGCAGCTCGCCGCCGGGGGGGAGACGCCGGGCCTCCGCCTGCGGCTCGATGGGCAGGATCGGCGCCGAGCGGTCGATGGGGCTGATCCGGGGCGGCTGCAGGCTGCGCATCAGGGTCTCCTCGCCATCCTCCATCAGGTCTTCCTCGCGCTCCATGCGCAGCTCGGGCCGTCGCGCGCGGGCCATCACGGTCATCACCACGATGCACGACAGGGTGAAGGCCGCGATCGCGGCCAGGATCAGGGTGGTTTCCATGCCGCCACCAGCGTTACCCCAGGATGGCCGGCGATGCGACCGGGGCGGTGATCGGCCGCGCGGGCCGGAACGGTCCTTGCGTGGCGCCCGGGCGGCCCGGGGGTCGTTCGGTCCGGTCCGGCGGTCCGGGGTCGCGCAACGGCATCCGCCGCCTGTCCACCGGGGCGTTCCGTGCCGGCATTGCCCGATCGTCATCGGACTGTCCTATGACGGTCCCCGTCCACCTCCCCATCAAGGTCGAGCGATGCGCATGCATGACCGCAGCCCGGATCACGCGGTTTCGAACCCCGAGGCCCTCGAAGCGGATCTCCTCGAAGCGGATCTTTTGGGTCTGATCGAGGAATCCCGCGAGCAGGCGGCGGAGGACCCGTTCCGCAACCCCGTGCTGGCCGTGACCCTGGCCATCACCCGCCGGTTCGATCGCGGCGAGATCGACGAGGACGCCCTCGACGGCCTGTTCGCCCGGCTGCGGGCCCACGCCCTGGCGGACCGGGCCGAGCGCCTGCGGGCCTATGTCGGGCTGGAGCGGGATGCGGGCGCGACGCACGAGGCCTTCACGCCGGCCCGCCTCGTCGCGGCGATCCCGAAGCGCCAGGGCGATTTCGAGGCGTTCCGCGACCTCGTCGGCCGCACGGGCTTTGCCGTGGTGTTCACTGCGCACCCGACCTTCGGCATGCCCAAGGCCGTGGCCCGCCTCATCGCCGAGGCCGCCAGCGAGGCGGATGCGGCCGCGCGCCGGCCCCTAACGGAGAAGGCCGCCGCCCTCTCGACCCGGCCCGATCCGGCCATCTCCCTCGACGACGAGTTCGACCAGGCCTGCGTCGCGGCCAATCACGGCCGCTCGGCCCTGGACGCCTTCAACGACGCCCTCCTGGACGCCGCCCGGCAGCGCTGGCCCGACCGCTGGACGGAGCTCGTGCCAAAGCCCTTCGCCATCGCGAGCTGGGTCGGCTGCGACACCGACGGGCGCACGGATATCGGGTGGTGGGACACCCTGCGCTACCGCATCGAATCGAAGCGCATGCAGCTCGACCGGGTGATGCGCCACCTGCCGCAGGTGCCAGCGACGCAGGTGGTGCGCGATCTCACGGCCGGGGCGCTGGCCGCCGTCAACCGCCAGCTCGCCGTGGCCCCCCGGCTCGGCACCAAGCCGTCCCTGGAGTCGGTGCACCGCTTCGCCCTGGCCCTCATCATCGAGCGCGAGCGTGCCCAGACCGACGCCACCGCCATCCTCGCCGGCCTCGCCGGGGCCATGGGCGGCGTCACCACGGACGAGGAGCGGCGCGCCATCGCGATCCTGCGCTCGGGCATCGCCACCCACGGCCTCTCCAACGCCCTGCCCCATTTCCGGCTAAACGCCAGCCAGATCCACAACGCCGTGCGGCGGGTGACGGATCTGGAGGGCGAGCCCACGGACGCCGCCCAGCGGCGCTCCCACCTCTCGACGATCCACGCGCTGCTCAACGACGTCCACGCCGTCGACGTGGATTTCGGGGCCCTCGCCGCCGAGCGGGCCTCGGCCGCCCGGCTGATGATGACCATCACCCAGATCCTCAAGCACGTGGACGGCACCCATCCCGTGCGCTTCCTCATCGCCGAGACGGAGACGGGCTACACCCTGCTCGCCGCCCTCTGGCTGGCGCGCCACTACGGCATCAGTGACAAGGTCGAGATCACCCCCCTGTTCGAGACGGCGTCCGCCCTCGAACAGGGCATCCGCGTCCTCGACGACGCCCTGCGCAACCCGCACTGGCGGCAGTACCTCAAGCGCATCGGCCGGCTCACGGTGCAGTTCGGCTACTCGGATTCCGGCCGCTACGTCGGCCAGCTCGCGGCGAGCTTCTGGATCGAGCGCCTGCGCCTGCGCATCACCGAACTCATGGTGCAGAACGACCTCACGGGAGTCGAACTCGCGATCTTCGACACCCACGGCGAATCCATCGGCCGGGGCGCCCACCCGACGAGCCTGCGCGACCGCCTCGCCTACCTCGCCCCCGAGGATGCGCGCCGGCGCAACCGGGCGGCGGGCATCCGGGTCCGCCTCGAATCGAGCTTCCAGGGCTCGGACGGCTACCTCATGTTCGGCACCCTGCCGCTGGCCAAGGCCACGGTGGAGCGCATCGCCGAGCACGTCTTCGCCCTCGACCTCGCCGACGACGATTCATTTGCCGACTACGTTCTGTCCGATGCGGCGAGCGGCGCCGACGAGGCCGACGACCCGATCTACGGCGAGGCTGACTTCTCGGCCGAGTTCTTCACGGTGGTGCGCCAGGACATGGAGACCCTGGTGGACGATCCGGGCTACGCGGCGCTTCTGGGGACCTTCGGCCCGAGCCTTCTGGATCGCACCGGCTCACGGCCTGTGGCGCGCCAGTCCGATGGCGGCGGGCCGACCATGATCACCCATCCGCGCCAGATGCGGGCGATCCCCAACAACGCGATCCTGCAGCAGCTCGGCTTCCTCGCCAATTCCGTGCACGGCATCGGCCGCGCCGCCGGCCGGGCGCCGGACCTGTTTCGCGACATGCGCCGCGAGTCCGTGCGGTTCTCCCGCGCCTTCCGCCTGGTCCAGCACGCCGCCAGCGTCGGCGACCTCGACGTGCTGCGCGCCTACGTCGACACCCTCGATCCGGCGGTGTGGCTGGAGCGGGCGCGGCGGACCCAGCGCGACGGCCGCCGCGAGGAACTCGTGGTCATCGCCACCGCCCTCGACCGCCTGCGCCTGGCGCCGGATCTCCGGCGCCTGTTCGGGCGGCTCACCTGCGACTGGCTCAGCCTCCAGGCGGCGGCCCCCGATCTGGGCAAGATGTCGCCCCGCCTGACCCTGCTGCACGCCATCCGCCTCGCCCTGATCCACCGGATCTGGTTCCTGGCCGTGCACATCCCCGGGTTCCGGCCGCAATCGGGCATCAGCCGCGAGGCGCTCATCGAGCGCTTCCTGCGCCTCGACATCGACGGCTGCCTGACGCTCTTGGAGGACATCTTCCCGGTGACGCCGGACCCGACGCTCGGCCTCAACTTCGGCGAGCCGGCCGGGCCGCGCGACGTCGGCACCTATGAAGCCGAGCACAGCACCCTGTTCGAGCCCATCCGCCGCTCGTTCGCCCGGGTGCGCGAACTCTCCGGCATGATCCAGCACGAGGTCGGGGCGTTCGGGTAACCGCATCGCCGTGTGCTGCTTCGCACATGGAAACGCCGGCCACGGGGGCCGGCGTGTTCAGGCGGTCGAGGGGACCCGGCGTTGGCCGGGACATCCGGTTAGGCGGAGGGGAACGAAGCGTAGCGCAGGGGCGACTGCGTTCCGCGCAGGCCGTCGGCGACGCGGTAGTTCTGGGCCTTGGACAGGATGCGGCCGCCGATGTGCTGGGCGCCGATATCCGCGAGCTCGCGGTCCGTCAGCCGGGCGATCTGGCGGGCGGTTTCGTTGTCCTTCCAGTGGGACTTGAGGCTGGTGATGAGGGAGAGGGTCACGGGCTTTGCTTTCCGGCTTTGTCTTCGCCGCCTAGGGTCTCGTGCGGCGGCGTCTGATCGGAAAGTAAGGTTTGTGCACTGCAACGACGAGGGGGAAAGCGGGTAGGTCACCTATGCCCCCTGAGCATGGAGTGGGCAGGGATTGCTTCATCTTCATGCAATCCGCCCGTTTCGGTTCCTACCGGGCCCAGACCCCCAGGCGCTCCGAGCGGGCGCGATCCTCGGCGGCGACGAGGTCGGGCGTCGCTTCCGACGAGGCGCGGCCGCCGCCGTTGAACAGCACCACCTCCGACAGATCGCGGCCCTCGACGTTGCACAGGCGCGCCTCGCTGCCCGCCACGGGCTGGCACGTGACCGTGCGTCCGGCGAGGTAGCGCGTCAGCTCGTCGGCCTGCCCGCCCCGCACCCACTCGACGCCGAACAGGCGCACGAGCTTGCCCGCCACGCGCAGGGTCGCCGTGTCGATGACCTCGGCGGGGCCGGCGAGGGCGTTGGTGGGCTTTGCCGCCTCTTCCGCGGGCGCCGTCGTTTCGGCGGGGGCCGCCGGCGGGACGGCCGCCTCGGACCGGGGGGCGGCGTCGGTGGGCGCCGAGGGC
>NZ_VRUZ01000002.1:0-144282 GCF_008039485.1 Methylobacterium sp. WL69
GGGGGGGTCGGACGAGGGGGGATCAGACCAGGAGGAGGCCGGCCAGAGCCAGGATCAGGGCCGGCGGCATCACCAGGGCCCCGAGCTTGAGGAAGCGCCAGAAGCTCACGTCCTGGCCCTCGCGGCGGATGGCGGTGAGCCACAGGATGGTGGCGAGCGAGCCCGTCACGGAGAGGTTGGGCCCGATGTCGATGCCGATGAGGATGGCGCCGGCGATCCGCTCGGACACGTCCGCCGCCTGCACCGCGGCCCCCGCGATGAGGCCGGCGGGCAGGTTGTTGACGACGTTGGAGAGAACGGCGACGGCGAGGCCGCCGCCCCAGGCCGCCTCGGCCGGGGAAGCCTCGGCGACCCCCTTGAGCCAGGCGACGATCATCGCCAAGACACCGGTCTTCTCCAGGGATTCCACGAGGATGAACAGGCCCGCCACCAGGGGCAGCACGCTCCACGACACGTCCTTGACCACCGCGACGGCGCCGCCGCGCCGGATCGCCAGCACCACCAGGGTGGTGGCGAGGCCGGCGCAGAAGGTCGGCAGGCCGAGTTCCAGGCCGTAGGCGGAGGCGGCCAGCAGCACGCCGGCCGTGGCGACGATGCCGGCGCCCGCGACCTTGCCGGTGCCCGACAGGGCCACGGCCTCGACGTCCCGCGCGACGGTCTGGGATTTCAGGGCGGCGTTCTGGGTCAGGCGCAGGACGAGGTAGGTGGCGAGGATCGCCAGCGCCGAGGGCAGCGCGAAGCGGGCGAGCCACTGGAGCAGCGGCGGCATGTGGGTGGCGTAGACGACGAGGTTGGCCGGGTTCGAGATCGGCAGGACGAAGCTCGCCGCGTTGGCGATGAAGGCGCAGATGAAGAGGTAGGGCAGCGGGTTCTCGACCTTGGCCGCCCTGGTCGCGGCGTAGACGGCGGGCGTCAGCACCACCGCGCAGGCATCGTTGGAGAGGAACACCGTCACCACGGTGCCGACGAGGTAGACCAGGAGGAACAGCCGGGTGGCCGAGCCCCTGGCGGCCCGGACCGCGATGCCGGCCAGCCAGTCGAACAGCCCCTCCTTCCGGGCGACCTCAGAAATCAGCATCATGCCGATAAGGAAGAGGTAGACGTCCGTGCCCTTGCGGGCGCCCTCCCACGCGGTCTCGGGCGAGATCAGCCCAAGCAGGACGAGGGCGGCGGCCCCCAGCACCGCCCACACGGCCTCGGGCCACGCGAACGGGCGCACGATCACCCCGAGGGTGGCGAGCCCGGCGATGATCCAGGTGGCGAGGTGGGGCGTGATCGGCAGGGCGGGCATCGGGGGACCGGTTTCGTCGGAGCGTTCGGAGGGCGGCGGTTCGGCGGGCGCCTACCAGGGCCGGCCGTTGCGGTTGGGACCGAGCTGGGTGCCCAAGAGGCCCTTTTCGGGCCAAGCGCCGAGGGCGTCGGCGTCGCTGCCGAGGCCCTTCGAGGCCGGGATGCCGGCGGCGTCGCGGGTGGGCTCGACGGCATCCGCGTCCGTGCCGCCGGCGGCATCGAAGGCGCGGACCACGAGGCGGCGGGCCCGCGGCCCCCAGGCGATGCGGGCGCGGTGGCGCCGATCGCCCTCGGCCCGTTCCATGGCCTGCCAGGGCCCGCCGTCGACGCTGACCTCGCAGGCGGTCACGGGGGTTTCGCCCAGCACGAGGGCGCGGACCTCGATGGTGTCGCCGACGATGTGCTCGGCATCGGCCGCGTCGTGGGCGAGGCGCCGGTCGGCCGGGGCGGTGACGAGGACGAAAGGCCAGGGCCGGGCAAGTTCCTTGAAGCGCCAGCTCACCACGCCCCGGTCGATGGCGGCCACGGCGTAACCCACCGGCCCCTCCTCGATCTGCCCGGTGGAGCGGGTGGCGGCGAAGACCGTGCGGCCGTCATTGGCGAGTTCGTTGTAGTGGGTGTGGCCCATCTCCACGAGGCGGACCCGCGAGCCCGAGACGAGGTGCGCCACGCGGGTCGCTTCCCCGTCGCCCTTCAGGTCGGCCGGGTAGGTGTGCATGAACAGGGCGCAGTCGAACCCGTCCCGCTCGGCGCCCTGCACTTCGCCCTCGAGCCAGGCGAGCTGGTCCGGCCCGAGGCGGAAGTCGGGACCGCCGGAGCCGGGGCCGCTCATGTCGAGGAACAGGCAGCGCAGGCCCGACACGTCCGTGGCGTAGGGCAGGCGCCGGGCGTCGAGGCCGGCGTAGAAGGCGTCGAGGCCGCCGCCCTCGACATCGTGGTCGCCGGTGATCACGTGGACCGGCAGGGTCAGGCGGTCGAGGCCCGCGCGGACGACGGCGTATTGCGCGGGCGTGCCGTTGTCGGCGTTGTCGCCCGGCAGGTAGACGAAATCGAGCCCGTCGGCGGCGTTGATCTGGTCCACGATGGTGGCGAAGTCGCGGGCGTTGGGCGCGTCCGCGTCGGTGATGTGCAGGTCGCCGATATGGGCGAAGGCGAGGATGTCGTCGCGGGCCGACACGACGATCCGCCTCAGACCGCCGCGGCCGGAAGGGGCGTCGCGCCCCCGCCGGTGGCGCCGCCGCGGCCGGGCTCGTAGCCGTAGGTCTCCGGCATGGCGAAGAGGTAGAGGGCGAAGCCCGCGCCCGCGATGGCGGCCAGCGCCAGGAAGGCGGTGGAATAGCCCGCCGAGACGATGATGACGCCGGCGAGCGTCGCCGAGAGCGCGGCGCCGAGGCCCTGCGCCGTGGCGACGGCCCCCTGTGAGACGTTGAACCGCCCGGTGCCCCGCGTCAGGTCGGCGACCACGAGGGGGAACAGGGCGCCGTAGATGCCGGCACCGATGCCGTCGAGGAGCTGGACGCCGACGAGGTAGAACGGGTTGTCCGACAGGGTGTAGAGCACGCCGCGGACCGCCAGCACGCCGAAGGCCGCGAGGAAGATCGGCTTGCGGCCGATGGCGTCGGCCTTGGCGCCGACGAACACGGCGACCGGCACCATGACGAGCTGCGCCGCCACGATGCAGATGGCGATGAGCGAGGTGGCGTTGTCCTTCCCCGACAGCTTGGTCAGCAGCTGGCCCACGGAGGTCAGCATGGCCGCGTTGGAGAGGTGGAACAGGGCGGCGAGGACGGCGAACAGGACGAGGTACTTGTTCTTCAGGAGCGCGGTGAAGCCCGAGGGTTCCTCGTCGGCATCGGATTTCGTCTCGGTCGTGCTGTGATCGAGGCCGCGGGCGAGGTCGTCGTCGATGGCGTCGGCCGGCACCATCAGCATGGCGCCGATGCTGCAGAACGCCAGGACCGCCATGAGCCAAAACACCACGATGGGCCCGAAGAAGTAGGCGGTGCCGCCCGCGATGGCCGCCGAGGCGGCGTTGCCGGCGTGGTTGAAGCCCTCGTTGCGGCCGATGCGCTTGGCGAACATTTTCGGGCCGACGACGCCCAGGGTGATGGCGGCCAGGGCCGGCGGGAAGATCGCCCCGGCGATGCCGGCCACCGACTGGGTCGCAGCGACGAGGTAGAAGTTGGTGATGAACGGCAGCAGCAGGCAGCTCGCCGTCACCGCGATGGCCCCGGCGATGACCACGGCGCGCTTCCGGCTGGTCCGGTCGATGAGGGCGCCGGCGGGCGTCTGCGCGATGAGGCCGGCGATGCCCGCGATGGTCATGATCAGGCCGGTGGTGGCCTCGTTCCAGCCCTGGTCGGGCCCGCGCACGGCGATGAGGTAGATGGCGAGATAGGGCCCGAGGCCGTCGCGCACGTCGGCGAGGAAGAAGTTCAGGGCGTCGAGGCCGCGCAGCGAGCGGGCCGAGGGCGCGCGCACGGCGGCGCCGTTCATCGTTGGCTCGGACACGTTGAGCCCTTCCTGACGTCGCGGACGTCTTGAGATCGCATAGGGTGCGCGGACCCGTCCCGCGCCGGCGGACATCCGCCCGGCCAAGCCTGATCCAGCGGACCGGCAATCCCGGGGCGCGCGCGCCGGTTCCGAAACGGCGGGATTAAATTATCGTGTGTTTCGTGGAGGACGGGACCCGCGGCGGGGGCCTTCGCTCTGCATTACGAATACGGCCGCCGCCGCCAGTAACGCGGGGACGATCCCGAGCCGTCGATGAACTCGAACGCGTCGGTCCGGTTCAGGGTGTGGAGCCGGTTGCCGGGAAAGCCGGGGCCGGCGCGGAGGGTGGTCTCCACGGTCTGGGCGTAGCCGCCGTCGTCGAGGCGGTCGATCCGCGCCAGGGCCAGGGCCGCGCCGTAGCCGCGCCGGCAATCCTGCACCGGGCGGATCAGGGCGCCGTCCCGCGCCACGATGCGCCCGGCCGGGCGCGCGGCGGCGAAATCGATGAGGACGGGGTTGCGCGGATGCGGGGTCCACGGCCCGCGGAAATCCGGCGCCGACCACAGGTGGAGGGCATCGGAATAGGCGCCGCGTGCCGCGCGCTCCGGCTGCCCGAGCCCCTGTTCGCGCACGGTGGCGAACAGCCACCACCGGCCGCCGTGTTCGAGGAGGGTGGCGTCGCTCGCGGTCACGCCGGAGACCAGGGTCGCCTGCTTGACCCAGCCGCCCGGGAAGGCGGTGGCGCGGTAGAGATCGACGGTGCCGGCGGCCCCGCTCTCGGGGATCATCCAGTGCGCGCCGTCCCGTTCGAACACGAACGGGTAGGACAGGTGATGGGGCTCCTCCAGCACCGGCACCGGCACGCCCTCGGGGCCGTCCGGGCCGAAGGCGACGGCGGAGATGACGCCCCGGCCGGTGGCGTGGGGATACTCTTCCACGAACAGGATGGTGCGGCCCCCGTGCACGATGGGGAACGGGTCGGCGTAGAAGCGCAGACCGTCATCGGGCAGGTCGTGCCAGCCGTGGTCGGGCAGGCGGCGCAGGTCGATGAGGTCCGGCCCGGCGAGGTGACGCCAGCCGACGCGCCAGTGCGGGGTCCGGTAGCCCAGGCGGTGCAGCCGCGCCGCCACCGTGCGGGCGAGGATCGTGACGGCCCGGAGGCCGATGGTCGCGCGGGACAAGCTGATCGGGGGCGGAGCGTCTGCGCACACCGGCCATCCGCAGGCACCGGCTCCTTCCCCGATTCCCTCGCCCACGAGGGCCGACCGGATCAGATCGACGGTGCGCACGAGGCCGTCCTCGAACGCGGCCCGCATCACGGTGAGGGATTCGGTGCCGAGGCGCCCGGCGGCGACGACCCGCTCCCCCTCCACGAGGGCGGCGACGGGCGTCCGCCCGGCGAGGAGGGATGCGAGGAGGCCGGCCTCCCCGCAGGTGCCGTCGAAGGTCAGGCGCCAGACCCGCAGGCCCGGCGCCGGGGCGACGTCGCCGCACAGGTCGAGGACGAGGCCGGGCTGCCCGAGGTCGACCGGGCCGAAGTCCGGATAGGCCGCGAGGGCCGCCAGCGGCACGGGCGCGGACGGGCCGTCGCCGGGCAGGCGCCGCAGGCGGGCCTCGACGGCGAACAGGAGTGCGGCATTGGCGGGCAGCCCACCGGGCCCCGGTGACCGCGCGACGAAAAGGTCGACGCCCGGCAGGGCGGCCAGGGCCTCGAGGAGGCGCAGGTGCCAGCGGCGCGGCGCCCGCCCGTCCAGGCGCACGCCGACCCGGACGGGCTTCGTTCCATCCCGCATGGGCGGCTCAGGCCGCGGTCGCGGGCACGTCGACGGGGGCGGCGCGCCCCTGGACCGCGCGGTGCCGGGCGAACAGCCGGTTCATCTGCACGGTCACCGCGTAGGGCGCCGCCTTGGCGTGGATCGCCGCCGGATCGAGGTGGCCGAGGCGGATGCCGTTCCACAGGCCGGCGAAATGCTCCGCCATGAGGGCCGCCGAAGTCTCCGTATCGGCGCCGCGCTCCACCAGGAAGCCGCTGGTTCCGGCCACGATGAGCCCGTCGAATTGCGGCAGGCGGATCGCGCCGAACGGGCGGCCGCTGGCGAGGCCCTCCAGGAGGAAGCACGGCATGCCCTCGAAGAACGAGGTCAGGATGCCGGCGTGGCACAGGGCCATGATCCGGGCGACGCCCCGCGCGTCCTGGAAGCCGTGGCGCACGGTGATGTCGCTCACGGCCGCGAATTCGGGGAACCGCGTCGGATCGCTGGCGCCGACGTAATGGAGTTCGACCTTGCCGCCGAGGCGGGTGCGCAGGGCCGCCACGGTGGCGAAGATGAGGGCCGGGTCCTTGAACGCGTCGAGGCGCCCGGCGAAGACGATGCGGAACACCCCGTCCCCGCAGGCGAAGGGGTGGGGCGAGAACAGGGCCGTGTCGACGGAGACGGTGAGCACCTCGGCCTTGGGCAGCGCCTTCGGGAACTCCTTCGCGATGCGGGCGACGATGGCGGGGTTCACGCAGAAGATGCCCGTGGCCCAGCGCAGGGCGAGGCGCTCGCCGAGCGCGTGGAGGTACCAGTACGACTTGATGAGGGAATCCATTCGGTCGCCCCGGCTGCCCTCGCCGTGGACCATCTGGAAGGCGGGCAGGCCCAGCAGGCGCGCCAGGGGCGCGAACTCGAAGCGGTGGAGGTCGGCGGTGGCGGGCCCCGGCCCGATGGCGCGCCGGATCGCCCGAAGGTGGCGCAGGGCGCCGAGGACGTAGTGCAGGGTGATGGACTGACCCAGGCTTTTCGCCGCGTGGTTGACGTCCTGCGCCCGGATCCGCGCCACGGGCAGGAAATCGATGGTGCGTCCCTCGACGACGAGGGTGCGGACCTCGCCCAGGGTGCAGTCGCCCACCTCGTCGGTGCCGACGAACAGCACGGAGACATCCGCCGGATGGTGGGCCAGGATCTGGCGGATATGGGTCTCGATGCCGCCGACCTTCGCGCCGCGCGGGTCCATGGTGTACATGAGGCAGATGCGGGCGCGCGACGGCTCGGGCGCGCTCCCACCCTCCTGCACATCGCGAAAACCGAGGGCCCGCAGGGCCGGCTCGACGACGCTCAGGCGGGCGAGCAGGCCGGCGCAGCGCGCGTAGCGGCCGCCCAGGGCCTTCGGGGCATGGGCCAGGCGCCACAGCCATTCGAGGCGGGCCGCCCGGACGGGGCGCGGCGCCCGCACCTGCCTCCCCGACAGGAAATCGAGGGCGGCCCCGATGCAGACGAGGCCGAGCCCGGAATGCCGCGCGGCAGCGCGGGCCGCGAACAGCTCCTGCTTGGGCGCGCCGAGGGCCACGAAGACGAGGCGGGCGCCGGAGGCCGCGATCCGGTCGGCATCGGCGTCGGCCTGCGGCGACAGGGGGTCGAACCCGAAGGCGGGCGCGTGCCAGCCGCGGATGTCGAGGCCCGGACTCGCCGCGCGCAGGGCGGCGGCGGCCCCGGCGAGGCTCTTCTCCGTGGCCCCGAACAGGTAGACGGGCACGCCATCGGCGGCGGCGGCGGCGCACAGGGGGGCGACGAGGTCGGCCCCGGTGGTCACCCGGACGGCCTCCCCGCCCCCGCCGCCCCGGCGGGCGAGGCGGGCCACGGGCCAGCCGTCGGCACTGACAAGGGTCGCCGACCGGTAGGCGGCGCGGAAGCCCGGATGGGCGCGCAGCTTGACGAGGTGATCGAGGTTCAGGGTGAAGAAGGTGAACCCGCGTCCCGCGGCGGCGCGCTCCCGCACGGCGGCCACGGCCCCGGCGGAATCCGCGACGTTGACGAACTGCCCGTCGATGCGCGGGGGAGCGCCCGGTGCGGGCGGGATCGGGGCCATCGTCAGGCTTGCCTCGTGCAGGGCGGATCCGGGGGGCGGCATGCTCAATACCTCACCGAGGATCGGGACGGGCGCGGCGCGGACGCACCGGCGTGCTGGAAGGCCGGACCGGCTTCCGTCGATCCGGGGAAGGGCAGGCCGCGCCCGACCCCCGCGCGCCGCACCGCCACCGGCCGGCGGTGGCGCAGGATCGCCACCACGAGGCTCGCCGCCACGGCGAAGGCGAGGGCGATGAGCAGGACCGCCCGGGTGTTGGGGCTCGATGGCTTGGCCGGCGCGATGGCCGGCGCGATGATGCGGGCCACGGGCGTGTCGACGCTGTCCTGGGCCAGGTTTCCGTTGGCCTTGAGGAAGCGCAAGTAGATGGCGCGCGCCGCCTCCACGTCCCGCTCCAGTTCGCGCAGGCGCACGATGGACTGGTTGGTCTGGTTCGCCTCGCGGTTCTGGTCGTCGACCTGGCGCTTGAGCAGGGTCTCGTTGGCCTGCGCGATGGTGACTTCGCCGCGCTGGGTCTCGGCGATCCGGCGCAGTTCGGCGGCGATGAGGGAGCGGATGCCGGCGAGTTGCTGGCCGACCTCCTGGAGGGCGGGGTGGCGCGCGCCCAGGGTGGTGCCGAGGGTGTCCTGCTGGCGCCGGATGTCGGCGTATTGCAGGCGCAGCTGCTGGATCACCCCGGATTTGGCCGCGTCCCCCGTGGCGCCGGGATCGCCGGTCTTGAGGGCCCGCTCGGTCTCGGCAAGGCGGGTGCGGGCGTCGAAGGTCTTGAGCTGGGCCTTGGCGAACTCGGCGTTGACCGTCTCGAGCTTCTGCTCGCTCACCAGCCGGCCGTTGGCGCTGACGATGCGGGCCTGGGTCTTGAACGTCTCCACCCGCGCCTCGGCGTCGTGGATCTTGTCGCCGAGTTCGGCCAGGCGCCGGTCGATCCAGACGCTCTCGGCGCTGGAGGCCTTCGACTTCGTGTCGATCTGATCGTCGATGAAGGCCTTGGCGACGCCGTTGGCGAGGCGCGCGGCGGTGTTCGGATCGACGGACCACGCCTCGACCTCGAGGATCAGGGTGCGCTCCGAGCGGCGGACCACGAGGCGCTCCGCGAGCGCTCCCGTCGCCGCCTGGGCCTGGGCCTCCGCCGTGGGGGGCGGCCCCGTCGGGGCCTCGGCGCGCAGGCCGACCATCTGCCTCAGGCGCTGCAGCAGGCCGGGGCGGCCGCTGCCGAATTCGGGATTTCGGGTCAGCTGCTCGGCCTCCACCACCCGGCCCAGGACCGCCGGCGACGCGATGAGCTTGGCCTGGCTCTCCAGCACGCTCGCGTCGATGGATTGGCGCACGCCCGAATCGGCGCTGAGGCTGGTGCCGCCGCGCGGGTCGAGGAGCAGGGTCGCGGCGGTGCGGTAGAGGGGCTGGGCGAGGCTGAGATAGGTGACGGCGGCGGCGAGGACGAGGGCGGAGACCAGGATCATCGCGACGGCCTGCTGCCGCAGGATCGCCCCGAGTTCGCTCAAGGTGACGAGGTCACCGGACTGCCGCCGCTCGACGGGACCGTCCGGGGGCTGGGTGGTAGGCATGTCGAGGCTCACGTCTCGCGCTCCGTACGGCGTTCGCTCCGTCCCGCTCCGGAGCAGGGACGGCGGACGACGACCGACGACAGCAAGTGCCGCGCCGGTCATGCCGATTTGGTCTGGACCCTAGGCGCGGGACCGTTTCCGAAACCCTTCATCGCGTGACGAAAACGGCCGTTGCGACCAACCTGTGGATAGCATCGCGCGGGAATGCTCGCTTTAGGGAATCGACCTTAAACATCGGCGCACACGAGACCGGTCCTCGATCACCCGTTGTCTTGAGGAATCGATCTCTCCATTCGATTAAGACGCTGTTATCCATGCGGGCAGCGCCGCACGACAGGACGCAACCTGGATGTCTAGGCTCACATCGGGCCCACGGCTTGCCTGGCACGTCCCCATCGCACGCACGGCATCGGCCGGGCGCCCCGAAACGGCACAAGGCGTCCCACCCATGGAACGACGGGACCCGGAATGAACGGTCGACCCGCCCCATCCGGCCGGTCCCGCCGCCAGACTGACGACACCACCCCTTCACACGCCGCCCCACCCGCACACGAGGATGTCATGAGCGCGACGCAGAACCCCGTCTTCACCGACTGGACGCCCCAGCACGCGGAGCTGTTCAAGCATCAGCCCCTGCGGCTGGCCCACCGCCTGCACGAATCGCCCCTGTTCTCCCGCGCGGCGCTGGCGAGCCTCATCGAGAACTATCCGCGCAAGTCGTACAACCTCGTGCACATGGGCCCGGCCGGCCAGCGGCGCCTGTGGCGCGAGGGCGAGATCGGCGACCTGTCCGGCACCGAGGTGATCGACGCCATCGAGAACGGCCGGATCTGGATCAACCTGCGCGACGTGCGCAAGATCGACCGGCGTTACGACGAGCTCCTCACCGGGGTGTTCGACGAGCTCAAGCAGCGCATGCCGGACTTCGACACGGAGAACCAGGGCATGGGCATCCTGATCTCCTCGCCGAAGGCGCAGGTGTACTACCATTGCGACCTGCCGGGTCAGGCCCTGTGGCAGATCATGGGCCGCAAGCGCCTGTACCTCTACCCGAACACCCCGCCGTTCCTCCAGCCGCACGACCTCGAGGACATCGCCCTGTTCGGGCACGAGATCGATATGCCGTACCAGCCCTGGTTCGAGGAGCATGCCACGGCCTACGACCTCGAGCCGGGGCAGATGATGCACTGGCCCCTCAACGCGCCCCACCGCGTCGAGAACTTCGACTGCCTCAACGTCTCGATGACGATGGAGTACTGGACGCAGGAGATCCGCCGGAAGCACATCGTCAATGTCGGCAACGCGATCCTGCGCAGCCGTCTCGGGGTGACGCCGAAGAGCCGCGCCACCGACGGGCCGGGCTTCCTCGCCAAGGCGGTGATGCAGAAGGCCCTCAAGAACCGCAAATGGACCATGCGCGGGGCCGAGAAGAAGGGCCGTCCGCCGGTGGATTTCCGCCTCGACCGCGCGCGGCTCGGGCAGATCGTCGATCTGCCCAAGACCGACGCGTCCCCGGCCGCGGTCTGAGGCCCGGAAACACCATGTCCCTCGCCCTCCCCCTTGAAGCGACCGCGGGCGACGCCCGCGCGCTCGCCTACGATGTCGCCATCGCCGAGGACTGGGCGACGGTCGAGGACCTGTGGCGCCCCCTGATGGAGGCGGGCGTCGCGTCGCCGTTCCAGGACGGAGCCTGGCTGCGGACGTGGTACGCCACCTTGGGCGCGTGCCCCCACGTGACGCCCCTCCTCGTCACCGTGCGGGAGGCGGGCACGGGGCGGATCGCGCTGGCCCTGCCCTGGGTGCTGGAGCGCGCCGGCGGCCTGCGGGTCGTCGGCTTCGCCGACGGCGGGATCACCGACTACAACGCCGCCCTCCTCGGCCCCGCCGCCCCGTCCGGGCCCGGGGCCTGGGCCGGGATCGCGAAGGCCGTGCGGGCGGCCCTGCCGCCGGCCGACCTCCTGCGCCTGACCAAGCTCGTCGGCCCGGTCGCCGGATGGCCGGGCGCCGTCCCGACGTCCCTGAACGGCAACCTCATCCGCATCGACGGCCCGTGGGAGGCGTTCCAGCGCGGCCTGCAGCGCACCTTCCGCAAGGAGATCGAGCGCAGCGGGCGGGTGTTCGCGCGCCACGACGGTGCGGCGTTCCGGCAGATCCACGACCGGACGGAGGGCGCCGCCATCCTCGACGCCCTGGAGCGGCTCCAGCGCGGGCGCATCGCCGACCTCGGCCTGCCCTACGTCCTCGACGATCCCGCCATCGCCCGGCATTACCGCATCCTGGTGGAGCGGGGCCTGCACGACGGCAGCGTGGTGCTGACGGCGCTGACCGCCGGACACGAGGTGGTGGGTGCCCTGCTCGGCCTGCGCACGGGCGAGCACTACGCCATGGTGCGCCTCGCGGCGGCCGGCGGCGAATGGCGCAACGCCTCGCCGGGGCGCCTCCTCATCGCCCGGACCATGGAGCACCTCCATGGACAGGGCGCGCGCACCTTCGACTTCACCATCGGCGACTACGAGTACAAGCGGCGGTTCGGCGTCGTGTCCGTGCCCCTGGCGGGCGTGCTCGCCCCCCTCTCCGCCCGCGGGCTCGTGCCGTGGGGCGTCGAGGGCGCCCGGCGCGTGGCCCGGACCCAGCCGTGGATCGTGGCCCTGCGCCGCCGGCTGAGCGCGGCCGGGACGAAACCCGGCCCCGCCGCCCCTCTGCCGGGCGGCGAGGACGGCTGAGGGCGTCTGCGCCCTGATCGGACCGGGGCGGGCTCAGGCCGGCTGCCGACGCTCGGGCCAGTCCTCGCGGAACAGCAGGGCGAGGACGGCGAGATAGAGGGTGCCCGCCCCCGCGATGGCGGCCACCAGCACGAGCCAGCCGGGGTTCGGCGGCATCCAGGCCAGGGGCACGAGCATGATCCCGGTGGCGAGGGCGATCCGGGCGACGGGCCGGGCCGGCACCCGCAGGCCCTCGCGGTAGGCGGCGCCGAAGCAGGCCAGAAAGCCGACGGCGCTGCCGGCGAGGCACCCGAGGCAGGCGCCGAGGAGGCCGCCGGCGAGGAGCCCGACGGTGCAGCCCGCCAGGGTCGCGGCGCTCTCCACGAGGGTGACCTTCAGGAGGATGCCGGGCTTCTCGCGCAGGAGGAACACCTGGTCGGCGCAGTGGACGCGGACGTTGCGCACGGCCGCCGCCAGGGCCGCCACCGGCAGGAGGACGCGGGTCATCTCCCGGAACTCGGCGCCGATGAGGAGGTCGACCAGGGCCGGCGTCAGCCAGATCACCCCGGCGGTCGCCGGCACGACCACGGCCAGCAGGAAGATGCCGTTGCGCGCCACCTGGGCGTAGGCTTCGGCCGGGCCGCCCTGCTCCATGCGCCGCACGGCCAGGGGAAACGCGGCGGCCGTCACCAGCATGGCCGCCACGGAGAGCAGGCGCTGGCCGAGGCCCCAGCCGACGGAGAGCAGGCCGACGGCCACGGCCCCGTCGAGGCGCTCGACGATCACCCGGATGCCGTTCACCGAGGCCCAGGCGATGCTGCCGCTCACGAGGAGCGGCGTGCTGTAGGCGAGGGCGACGCGCACGATTCCCGTGTCGAGGCAGATGGCGCCGGTGTGGGGCAGGCGCAGCCACAGGATCGGCAGCACCGCGGCGTGGGCGAGGGCGAAACCCGCGAGCACCGCGGTGGCCGAGTTCTCGGCCCGGGCGAGGACGACCGCCAGGGCGAAGCCCGCCACGGGTCCGGCGGTCTGCGCCAGGGTGTAGATTCCGATGGCGCCGCCGGCCCGGGCGCGTTCGGCCAGGTGCGTCGTCAGGGTGCGGCTGATGGTGAAGCCGAGGGCGGCCGCGAGGAAGCCCGGCGTCAGGGGCGCGGTGCCGGTGGCGAGGACCGCCCAGGTCACGCCGATCTGGAGCCCGGCGCTGATGAGCAGCACGGCGTTCTCGTGGGCCGCCTGTCCGGCGCGGCCGTCGGTGCCGAGGGCGGCGCCGTAGCGCAGGACGTAGGCCGACCACCAGGCGAGGCAGAGCTGGAACACCAGTTCCTGCAGGGCCATGACCAGGGCGACGATGCCGTACTCGGCCGGTGGCAGCCAATGCGTCCAGGCGACGACGGCGGCGAACTGCGCCACGGGCCCGATGAGCTGGGCCGGCAGATACCGGAGGGTGTGGCTCAGGAGCACGGGGCGCCTCGTGGCACGGAGGGGGCGAACGCAGCCCGACCCTGGCCCGAACCGTCCTTAGAAGCCGTGAACATCCCAGCCATGAACGCCGTCACGGCCGGGCGGGGCCGTCGAGGAAGCCATCGAGGAGGCCGTCGAGGAGGCCGTCGAACAGGGCCTCGTAGCCGGCCACGGCCGCCGCCACCGAGAACAGGGCCGCCCGGGCGACCCGTGGGGCGGGGGGACCGGGCTCGTCGAGCATGCCGTCGATGGCGGCGGCCAGCGCCGCGGCATCGCCCACCGGCACGAGGGCGCCGAAGCGTCCGCCCTCCAGAATCTCCACCGGCCCGTCGCAGGCCGTCGAGGCCACGGGCAGGCCGTGGGCGAGGGCCTCGACGAGGACGTTGCCGAACGCCTCCGCCCGCGACGAGGCGGCAAAGCACGCCGCCTCCCGGTAGAGCTGCCACGGCCGCTCGACGTGGCCCGCCAGGGTGACGCGCGCCGACAGGCCGAGGTCGCGGATCAGGGCCTCCAGGGCCGGACGCTCGGGCCCCTCGCCGACGAGGACGAGCTCGGCGTCGGGCCGGACCAGCGCGAAGGCGCGCAGGAGCGTCGAAAAGTCCTTGGCCGGGGCGAGGCGTCCGACGGCGAGGACCCGGCGGGGACGGGCGCGGAGTTCGGCGGCATCCCGGGCCGGCACGGCGGCGTCCACCTCGACGGGGTTGTGGAGGCGCACCGACCGCCCCGGCACGGCGCCGACCGCGGCGACATAATGCGCCATCAGCCCGTCCGAGACGAAGACCGAGCGGGCGGTGAGGCGCGCCAGCACCGGCGTGGCGGCGTTGCCGAGGCGGCTGAGGCGCTGCGGCTCGCTCTGGGGATGGCCGTGGAACGAGAGGACGGCGTGGCGCCGCCGCCCGGCGAGGCCGGCCGCCACCGCGTGCTTCAGGTTCGAGACGCCGAGCGCCGAGAGCGACACGTCCGGCCTGTCCCGCGCGAGGTGGCGGGCGAGGCGCGCCACCGCGACGGCGTGGTTCCTGCCCAGGGCGAGGAGGCGCACGCGCGGGTCGAGGCCGGCCTCCGGGCCGTTGGCCTCGTGGTCGTAGGCCAGCGTCACCGCATGGCCCCGCGCGGCGAGGGCCGAGGCCAGCAGCGCCCACACCCGCTCGGCCCCGCCGCCCGTCACCGCGTGGGTGTAGAACAGCAGGGACCGGCGGCGCGGCGCCGCCGCGATGCCCCCGACCCGGTCCTCGTCTTCGACGCCCGGCGCCATCCGCGATCCTTCCATGGGCCGACCGACGTCAGGCGAACGCCGCGTCGTCGCATCGGGTCTGTACGCCGTCCTCCTGTACATCGTTCTTCGGCACGCCGTCCGGCAACGCAGCCGCGGGGGCAGAACAGACCCGGTTACGGCCGCCGGACTTGGCCGCATAGAGCGCGGCATCGGCCCGCTGCACGGCCTGCTCGAAGTCGTTGTCGTTCGGGTCCATCGTGGTGATGCCGATGCTGATCGTCACGGCGAGGGCGCCGGTTCGGAGGGAAAACGGCTCCTCCGCGACGCTTGCCCGCAACCGTTCGGCGACGGCGGCGAGTTCCCGCTGCGTCGCCCCCGGCAGCACGACCAGAAACTCCTCGCCGCCCCAGCGGGCGACGAGATCGGTGCCCCTAAAGGCGCTGCACATCCGTTTCGCGAAGGCCATCAGAATACGATCGCCGCCCTCGTGGCCGTGCGCGTCGTTGATGACCTTGAAGTGGTCGATATCGGCGATGAGGAGGCCGGCCGACGGATATCCGTCCCGGTCCGCGAAGCGCTGGTGCAACGCCTCCGCCAGCCCCCGCCGATTGTAGAGCTCCGTGAGCGGGTCCGTCTCGGCGATCCGGACGAGGCGGCGGTTGGCCCGCTCGGCCGTCATGGCGACGTAGCCGAAATAGACGAAGACGCCGGCGACCTGATCGAGGATGAGGGAGGCCCGCGCGCTCTCCGCCGAAGCGATCGGCCGGTCGGTGCCGAGCAGCATCCCGATGGAGAGCAGGAGGATCAGGGCGTAGGCCCCGAAGGCCACGGCCTCGATGTACTGGGACCAGAGCCGTGCGACGCCCGGCATCCTGCGGAAGCTCTCGTAGGACGTCAGGGCCGCCACGGCGGAGCAGTTGGCGAAGACCGCGGCGAGCGCGAACCGGGTCGAGAGACCGGTGGCGAGCACGATGGGATAGAGGACGGCCGGCAGGACGGCGAGGAACGCGCCGAGCCCGATCTTCACCGGCCGTCCGAAGAAGCTGCGGAACCCCGTCCAGGACAGGACCAGGCTCGCGCCGTAGAGCCAGTAGATCACCATCGTGACGGGGACGGACGGCAGGGTCTCCGGCGGAACGCCCATCATGATGAACGACCCCGCCATCGAGGCCGCCATGGCCCCCATCCAATGCCACAGGAAGATCTGGCCGCGTTGGCTCAGGGCCATCACGAGGAAGACGATCACGTAGGCGCAGCGGCTGGTGGCGCTGGCAAAATGCAGGGTGGCGAGATCGAGGAACATCGGGTGTGCTTCTTTCGGCCGCCGACCGATATAGCCGCACGGACCGTCGCGGCTGCCGGACATTGCTGCAGCAGAGACCCTAATACGCTGCCGCGCCGACCTCGCGAAATCGCGGCGGCCCTTGATATTTCCCACTCACGATTAACCAAACGTCAAACGATCGCATATGTCAGATGATACACACTATATATCACGACCAACAGCTTCGGAGATTGCAATTTTCGTAAGATTTATCCGTTACGCATTCGAGGGCGCTCGAAGAGTGGCGTCCCGTGCGGCATCCGTTTCGCACGACCGACCGCTGCACGTTCCAGAAGCGCCGACGCCCATCCGCCGGGACACGTTTTCCGAAGGCCTCACCTCATGTCGAAGTTCGAGACGTCCCTGATCGCAGCCCTCGTCGGCCTTTGCGCGGTCCCACCGGGGTCCGGATCGTCCTACGCGGCGGAGCCGCCCGGTCCGGCGGCGGCCCCCACGACGGTCGGCCTGCGGGCGGGGGACTGGCTCGTGCACGGCCGGCTCGTCGGGATGATCCCGACGGAGCGGACCTCCCGCATCGATCCCATCGGCGGCCGCGTCGACACGCCGGCCGCAATCCTGCCCGATTTCGACCTGTCCTACTTCCTCACGGATCATCTCTCCGTGTCGGGCCAGGCCGGTCCGGTCCGCAACCGTCCGGTGATCCGGGGCTCCCTCGTCGGCGACGTCGCCGTCGGATCGATCTGGAACGCCGTCGTCTCCAGCGTGGTGCGGTATCATTTCCTGCCGGACGCGGCCTTCAATCCCCACCTCGGCGTCGGCGTCAGCGCGATGATGCCCATCTCGGTCGATCCGGCCCCGGGAATACCGACCTTCAAGGTGGCGTCGCTGATCTGCCCGGTGCTCCAGGTCGGGTTCGACTACCACCTCACCGGCAACTGGTTCGCCAACGCCATGGTCAAGTACGTCTTCGTCCCGCCGCAGACCTACGAAATCGCGGGGATGAAGGCCAATACAGATCTGAACATGGTCATCGTCGGGGCCGGCCTCGGCTACCGCTTCTGAGACCGTCGCACGGTGGTCGCGAGGACGGGGGCGGTGCGAAAAAGCTTGTTCGCAGGTGCGAAGCCGGGTCAACTCCGCCGGACAGGAGAGGACCCGCATGCCCGCCACCGCGAACGCCCCCGGACTCGACGCCTACTGGATGCCGTTCACCGCCAACCGGCAGTTCAAGGCGGCGCCGCGCCTGTTCGCGTCGGCGCAGGGCATGCACTACACGACCACGGACGGGCGTGACGTCCTCGACGGCACGTCCGGCCTGTGGTGCGTCAATGCCGGGCACGGGCGGCGCGAGATCGCCTCCGCCGTGGAGCGTCAGCTCACCACCCTCGACTTCGCGCCGTCGTTCCAGATGGGCCACCCCATCGCCTTCGACTTCGCCGAGCGCCTCGCCGCCATGGCGCCGGGCGGCCCCGACGCGCATCTCGACCGGGTGTTCTTCACGGGCTCGGGCTCGGAATCCGTGGACACCGCCCTCAAGATCGCCCTGGCCTACCAGCGCGCCATCGGCCAAGGCACCCGCACCCGGCTCATCGGGCGCGAGCGCGGCTATCACGGCGTCGGCTTCGGCGGCATCTCGGTGGGCGGCCTCGTCAACAACCGCCGGGTCTTCCCGCTCCTGCCCGCCGTCGACCACCTGCGCCACACCCACGACCTCGACCGGAACGCCTTCGTGCGGGGCCAGCCCGAGCACGGGGCGGAGCTCGCCGACGACCTCGAGCGCCTCGTCGCGCTCCATGGGGCCGAGACCATCGCGGCCTGCATCGTCGAGCCCATGGCCGGCTCCACCGGCGTGCTGATCCCGCCGAAGGGCTATCTCGAACGCCTGCGCGCCATCTGCACCCGCCACGGCATCCTGCTGATCTTCGACGAGGTGATCACCGGGTTCGGCCGCCTCGGCACGCCCTTCGCCACGGATTATTTCGGCGTGGTCCCGGACCTCGTCACAACCGCCAAGGGTCTCACCAACGGGGCGCTGCCCATGGGGGCGGTGTTCGCGGCGCGCACCGTCCACGACGCCCTGATGCACGGGCCGGAGGGCGCCATCGAGCTGTTCCACGGCTACACCTATTCGGGTCATCCGGCGGCCTGCGCGGCCGGGATCGCCACCCTCGACATCTACGCCCGCGAAGGGCTTCTCACCCGCGCCGCCGGCTCGAGCGAGACCTGGGCGGAGGCGGTGCACGGGCTGGCAAGCGCCCCCCACGTCATCGACATCCGCAGCCTCGGCCTCGTCGCCGGCATCGAGCTCGCGCCCCGCGAGGGCGCACCGGGGGCCAGGGCCTACGAAATCTTCGTCGACTGCTTCGAGCGCGGCCTGCTGGTGCGGGTGACCGGCGACATCGTCGCCCTGTCGCCGCCCCTCATCGTCGAGGCCGGACAGATCGACGCCATGGTGTCGATCCTGGGCGACGCCATCGCGCGGGTCGCCTGAGCGTCTCCCCCGAAACGCCCGCGGCACCGCCGTGTCCGGGGTCGTAAGCGACCGCGTTTACCATCGGTTTACCCTGGCGGCCGTGAATGGTGGCCGGAGGTCGCCCGCTCGGGCAGGCTCTCCGCCTTCGGAGGCGCCCCATGTTTCCCCTGATGTTCGTCGCCATCGCCGCCGGCCTCGGCACCGCCGCCGCCGTCGCGCCCACCAGCGTGGCGCTCGCCGTGATCACCGCGCCCTTCGGCGGCAGTCTCGCCGCCCTCGCGACCGCGTTCTATCTCGCCCGCCGGAACGACGCGGCGGGCGAACGCCGGCCGGCCGACCTGCGCGACCGGACGGATTCCATGGTGGCGGCCCTGCGCGGCCTCGAAGCCCAGGGCCGCGCCGAACCGCACCGCTCCCACCGGCGGCGGGCGTCGGGCAAGGCCGGCCCCGGCCGGCACGTCGCCTAACGGGAACGTCGCCTGAGACCGGCCGGAGCCGGGATCAGTCGGCCGCGGCGAAATTCTCGGTGATGATCGGGGTCCGGGCGCGGATATGGGCCCGCATGAGGACCGCGAACGCCTCGCCGTCGCGGGCGCGCAGGAGTTCGATCATCCGCTCGTGCTCGGACACCGCCCGCGCCCACTGCTCCGGCGTCTGGTGGACGGCGTAGCGCGAGCGCTGGATCCGGCCCGACAGGCTGGCGTAGATGCCGCCCAGGGTGGCGTTGCGGCTCGCCGCCATGATCGCGTCGTGGATCGCGCGGTTGAGGCCGAAATACGCCCCCTCCTCCCCGGCCTTCCAAGCGGCCACCATGGCGAGGTGATCGCGCTCGATCCCGGCGATCTCCTCGTCGGTGATGCTGCGGCAGGCGAGATCGGCGGCCGTGGCCTCCAGCCCGGCGATGACCTCGATCATCTCCTCGATCTCGGATTGCGACAGGCTCGCCACCCGGGCGCCGCGATTGGGCAGGAGTTCGAGCAGACCTTCCGTCGCCAGGATCTTGATGGCCTCGCGCAGGGGCGTGCGCGAGATGCCGAAGCGCTCGGTCAGCTCGCCCTCGTTGATGCGGGCCCGCGGTTCGAGTTCGCCGGACCGGATGAGATCACGCATCCGATCGACGACTTCGTCGTGAAGGTAGCGCCGGTTGATGCCGATGCCCGGCTCGATCTTGTTCATCGGTCAACAGTTCTGAAAAATCGCGTGGCCTATACTTCCGTTGTAGGAGTCGACCGCGCGGGTGTCGAGGGACGGCCGCCAGCAAGCGGGCGGCCGTCCGGTCCCGTCAACGCACTTCTTCGTGCCAGGTGCGTCCATCCCGCTCGATGAGGGCGATGGCGGCGGTGGGTCCCCAGCTTCCGGCCGGATAGGGCCGGGGCGGCTCGGGCCGGTCGGCCCAAGCCTTGAGCAGGGAGTCGGCCCAGGCCCAGGCGACCTCGACCTCGTCGCGGCGCATGAACAGGGTGGCGTTACCGCGGACCACGTCCATGAGCAGGCGCTCGTAGGCATCCGGGTAGCGCTGCTTGAACGTCTCCTCGAAGGAAATGTCGAGGTTGGTCGGCCTGAGGCGCATGCCGCCGGGGCCGGGGTCCTTCGTCATGACCTCGAGCTTGATCCCCTCTTCGGGCTGGAGCCGGATGACGAGGCGGTTGGGCTCGCGCCCGAACGCCTCCGTGGGAAAGATCGAGAACGGCGAGGCGCGGAACTGCACCACGATCTCGGACAGCTTCTGGGGCAGGCGCTTGCCCGTGCGCAGGTAGAACGGCACCCCGGCCCAGCGCCAGGACTGCACCTCGAGCTTGAGGGCGACGAAGGTCTCCGTGCGGCTCTGGGCGTCGGCGCCGAGATCCGTGCGGTAGCTCTCCACCGGCTGGCCCGACACGGCGCCGGCGGCGTACTGGCCGCGCACGGTCACGGTCTGGACGTCATGCGGGGTGATGGGCTTCAGGGCGCGCAGCACCTTCAGCTTCTCGTCGCGCACGGAATTGGCGTCCAGCGACAGGGGGCTCTCCATGGCCATGAGGCAGAGCAGCTGGAGCATGTGGTTCTGCACCATGTCGCGCAGGGCCCCCGACGTGTCGTAGTACCCGGCCCGGCCCTCGACGCCGACGGTCTCGCCCACGGTGATCTGGACGTGGTCGATGACGTCGGCCGTCCACAGGCGCTCGAAGATGGTGTTGGCGAACCGCAGGGCCAGGAGGTTCTGGACCGTCTCCTTGCCGAGGTAGTGGTCGATGCGGAAGATCTGCTCTTCGGGAAAGACCTTACCGACGGCGTCGTTGATGGCGCGGGCCGATTTCAAATCCTTGCCGATGGGCTTTTCCAGCACGACGCGGGATTTTTCCCCGATGAGCCCGTGGGCGGCCAGATTCTGGCAGATGGAGCCGTAGAGGTCGGGCGAGGTGGCGAGGTAGTAGGGCCGCACCTGGTCGGGCCGCTCGGCGAGCTTGGCGGCGAGGTCCGCCCAGCCGTCGTTGCCGGCCCCGTCCACGGCGACGTAGTCGAGGTGGTCGAGGAACGCCGCGAGCCTGTCCTCCACCACGTCGCTCGCGGGCACGAAGCGCTTGATGGCGTCGCGGGCCCGCTCGCGGAACGCCTCGGCGCTCATCTCCGAGCGCGAGGCGCCGATGATCCGGCTGGTGCCGGGAATCTGTCCATCCTTGAACCGGTAGTAGAGCGCCGGCAGCAGCTTGCGCGTGGTCAGGTCGCCGGTGGCGCCGAACACGACGCAATCGAAGGAGGCGACGGGGATGATGGTGGCCAAGGGCGGCTCCCGGGGTTCGGTTCACGCGTGGGTCCGCGGGTCGTGGAGCGACCGACGAAGCGCGGCGTCAGGCTTAGCCTTCAAGCAAGAGCTTCGCCAGCGGGCGGGGCCTACCCCTCCATGAAGGCCTTGAACGGCTCCGAAAACTCCGGATGCCAGCGCGACAGGGCCGGGCGGTTCGCGATGACGTCGCCGGCGGCCCAGGCGATGCGGCGCTCGTCCTGCGCGCGGGTGGTCTCGTTGTCGGGGCAGAGGATGTAGAAGTCGCCCCGCGCCATGCGGGCCAGGAGGATGTCCACGGTCTCCTCCGGCGTCCAGGCGCCCTCCGGCTTCGTCGCGACGCCGCGGGCTTTCGTCAGGCCGGTATAGACGAAGCCCGGAATCAGGAGGTGGGCGCTCACCTGCGCCCCGTCCCGGCTCCGCAGGTCGTGGGCCAGGGCCTCCGTCACCGCCTTCACCCCCGCCTTCGAGACGTTGTAGGGCGTGTTGCCCGGCGGCGTGGTGATGCCCTGCTTCGAGCCGGTGACGATGATCGCACCCGGTTCGCCCCCGTCGATCATGGCCGGCGCGAAGGCGTGGACGCCGTTGATCACGCCCCACAGGTTGGTGTCGAGGATGCGGCGCCAGGTGTCGGCGTCGGAGAACAGGTTTCCGCCGGCCTCGATGCCGGCGTTGAGCATGACGACGGCCGGCGGCCCGTCGGCCGAGGCGGCGTCGCGCAGGGCTTCCATCGCGTCGCGATCGCCCACATCCGTGGGCAGCGCACGCACCGTCCCATTCCCGGCGGCGGCCACGGTGGCGCGCGCCCGATCGAGGGCGTCTCCGGGGAGATCGGCGAGCCACACGTTCATGCCCGCGGCGGCGAAGCGCATGGCGGCGGCGCGCCCGATGCCGCTCGCGGCGCCGGTGACCACGGCGGTGCGGCCGGCCCGGAGGGCGGGATGCCGGTTCGGGGCTCGATGGGTGGAATCCTGGTCGCGAGTCTTCTGGTCGTTCGCCATGCCCGTCCCTCCGATGTGCGGTTTCGCGCATGACGTAGGGCGGGCGGCCGCCGGCGTCAGGCGCGCGTGCGGGCCGGCAGGGGAATGGTAACCAACGCCCCGCATGGTCGGGGACACTTGCCGCTTCGGGGATCCGCGATGCTTTCGCGCCACATGCTCTTCGTCACCGCCCTGTGCGCGAGCCTGTCACCCATGGCCCTGGCCCAGGCCGAACCGGCCGCGCCCGTGCCGCCGAAGGCCGTGCCGAAATCCGAGGCGCCGAAGGAGATTTCGAGGGAAACCCCGAAGGCCGAGGCCCCGCGCCTCGACCCGCTGGCGGCCTCCGCCCCGGCGACGCCCGCCGTGCAGGCCATCGTGCCGGCGGGCACGCCGACCGCCGAGACCCTGGCGAAGGACGCCGCTCCGAAAAAATCGCGCGAGCTGCCGCCCCTCGTCGTCGCCCGGGTCTCGGCCGATCCGATGCCGACGCTCAGCCCCGCCACCTTCCTCGACACCCTGAAGATGGCCGACCGCTACCAGGCCATGGCGGATGCCGGCGGCTGGGCGAGCCTGCCGCCCGGCCTCGTGGTCAAGCCCGGCGCCCGCGACCCCGCCATCCCGGCGCTCAGAAAACACCTCGCCCTCGTGGGCGATCTCCCCGCCGACGCGCCGGCCTCTGACCTCCTCGACGCGCCCCTGGCGGCGGCGGTCAAAAGCTTTCAGGCCCGGCACGGCCTGCCCGAGACCGGCCTCATCGGCCGCCAGACCGTGGCGGCGCTGAACGTGCCGGCGGCCACCCGCCAGCGCCAGCTCGCCGCGTCCGCCGCCCGGCAGATCGGCTCGACCTTCGCCTTCGGCGACCGCTACGTGGTGGTGAACATCCCGTCGGCCACCGTCGAGGCGGTGGAGCGCGGCACCGTGGTGCGCCGCTACGTCGCCGTGGTCGGCAAGCCCGACAAGGCGACGCCGCGTATCGAGGCGCGCATCACCGACGTCAACCTCAACCCGACTTGGACCCTGCCGGTCTCCATCATCAAGAAGGAGATCATCCCGAAGATGCGGAAAGACCCCGGCTACCTCGCCCGCGAGCGCATCCGCATCCTCGGCCCCGGCGGCGTCGTGGTCGACCCGACCACCATCGACTGGGCGAGCGAGAAGGCGGCGAACTACACCCTGCGGCAGGATTCCGGCCTCGACAATTCCCTGGGGCAGGTCCGCATCGACATGCCGAACAAACAGGCGGTCTACATGCACGACACGCCGTCGAAATCCTTGTTCGCCCGCGAGGTGCGGTTCCACTCCCACGGCTGCGTGCGGGTGGCGCAGGTGAAGGAGCTCGCCGGCTGGCTGCTCGAGGGCACGCCCGGGCCCAATGGCGGCGCCTCGACCTGGGGGCCCATGGAGATCGAGAGCCACATCGCCACCAACGAGCGCCTCGACATCAAGCTGCCGAAGCAGATCCCCGTGACCTTCGTGTACCTGACCGGCTACGCCACCCCCGACGGCCGCGCGCATTTTCGCGACGACATCTATGGCATCGACAGCCCGATCGCGCCGATGCCGGAGGTGGCGACCACGGGCTCCATCACGCCGCGCCCGACCCTCAAGCCCGCGCCCGCCCAGGTGATGCCGGCCAAAGCCGCGCCGCCCCGGGCGACGGGGCTCGTGCCCCCGGGCCTGATCCCCAACGTCGCCGCATCCGCGCGATAGGCGATCAGCCCCCCTCGCCGGTCCCGGCCGGCGGGGCGAGGCGGTCGCTTAGGGCTTGCTCGTACTGGATCAGGTCCTTGCAGCGCTTGAGCGCGCGGTAGAGCTCGCGCCCGGCGACGAAGTCGTGGATGTCGCGGATGTACGGCTTCATGGTGGGCACCGCCTCCATCAGGGCGTTGGCCTGCCGGATGAAGAGATCCTCGGCCTCGGGCGTCGGCTCGGCGAGGTACAGCACCGTCAGGGTGAGGTAGAGGCGCTTGCAGGCGGTGTCGGCCTCGCTCTCGAGGATGATGTCGCTCTCGCGCAAAAAGTTCGTCACCGTCTCGATGACGAACGAGGAACGCCGCGATCCGTTGCGGATCGCGGTCCCGCCGATCAGCAGGCGCTCGAACGGCTTCAGCTCGATCTTGAGGGGCATGAGGTCTCGCGGGGGTTGCGGTCTGCGGCCATTCTTCCCCCCGCATGGTTAACGGGTTCTAAACGCGGCTCGGGCGGCACCCAACTAACCAATTGACCGGTTTATACTTTTCTTGAATTGCATAAGATCCGCCCATTCCAGAACAGGGAGCGTTCATCACAACATTTAACAGGATCGCAAGGGGAGTGTGGTCCTGTGGCGCTGTCTCCAAAAACGGAGACGCACCGATCAGAATGGATCGAACCTCATGTCCTCCGGCATCACCCTCTCGGCCGCGACCCGCCAGAACCTGCTCTCGCTGCAGGGCACCGCGGACCTTCTCTCGACCACCCAAAACCGCCTTTCGACAGGCAAGAAGGTCAACTCGGCCCTCGATTCGCCGGTCAACTTCTTCACCGCCCAGTCGCTGAACTCGCGCTCGTCCGGCATCTCGAGCCTTCTCGACGGCATCAGCAACGGCATTCAGACGATTCAGGCCGCCTCCAGGGGCATCACCAGCCTGACCAAGCTGACAGACCAGCTGAAGTCCACCGCCCAGCAGGCCCTGTCGGCCACCTCGGCGTTCACCGCCAAGGCCAGTCTGACGTCGAAGGCCCTCAACGGCGCCGTCGACACGAACCTGCTCTCGACCGGTCCCACCGAGGCTCTCGGAGCCGTTCCCTCGCTGGTCGGCGCGGGTGCCGCCCAGGTGACCACCGGCGCCGTGACCACTCTCGACGATCCCACCATCCTCGCCCTGACCGGAAGCAAGACCCTCAAGGTCGACGGCGTCGATCTGAACCTGGATTTCGATGGCACGATCACCAACCAGACCACCCTGTTGAACAGCATCAACACACAGCTGACGGCGGGCGGTTCGGCGGTCCAGGCGACCTTCGCGACGAACACCCTAGTTCTCTCGGGCACGGCAACGAGCGGCAAGTTCGTGGTGGGGGCCAGCCAGGGGGCCACCGACCTCCTCGGCGCGGCCACCTCGACGGTAGCTTCGGTCACGGCCGCTAACGTCACGGGATCGACGAAGGCCACCGCGCTGGGTTTCGCCGATGGCGACTCGTTCAGCGTCAACGGCGCGTCCGTGAGTGTGTCCAAGACGGACACGCTCGACACCCTCGCGCAGAAAGTCGTCTCCGCCACCAAGGGTGATGTCAGCGCGACCTTCGACCCGACGGCCGACAAGTTCACGTTCAAGGCGAAGGACGCCAAGACCGCCGTTAATCTTGCGAACGGCTCGACGGCGACGTCCCTCGTGGCGAATCTCGGCTACGGCACCACTTCGCAGTTCGCGGCCGGCAAAGGCGCCAACGGCTCCACGGCGGACCTGAACAACAAGGTCCTGTCCGTCACCGTCGGCTCGGGTGCGACTGCGAAGACCACGGCCCTGACCTTCGGCACAGGGGCGGGCCAGATCTCGACGTTGGATCAGTTGAACGATGCGCTCGGCTCCGCCAATGCGCAGGCGTCCATCGATGGAACCGGAAAGCTGTCCATTTCCACCAACAACGATGCAGGCTCGCAGCAGCTGACCCTCGGTGGCAGCGCAACGGGTGGTGCGAACTCGTTTCTGACGACGGCCGCCACCGCGACCATCGGCGGCGACGGCCTCACCGCCCGCAACAAGCTCGTCACCGACTACAACAACCTCCTGACCCAGATCGACCAGCTCTCGAACGACTCGAGCTTCAACGGCGTCAACCTGCTGAAGGGCGACCAGCTCAAGGTCTCGTTCAACGAAGCCCAGAGCTCGTCGATCACCGTTCAGGGCAAGGCGACGAGCTCGGACACCCTCGGCCTCAAGGCGGTGACCACCGACAACTTCAAGGACAACGCCTCCATCAACGACGTGTTCAGCTCGATCCGTTCGGCCGCCAACAACCTGCAGTCGCAGTCGGCGACCTATGCCTCGAACCTCTCTGTGGTCCAGAACCGCCAGGACTTCTCGAAGAACCTGATCAGCGTCCTCGACACCGGCTCGGCCAACCTGACGAACGCGGACCTCAACGAGGAAGCCGCCAACTCCCAGGCCCTGTCGACCCGCAACTCCCTGGCGATCTCGGCGCTGGGCCTCGCCAACACGGCGCAGCAGGGCATCCTGCAGCTGCTCCGCTAAGACATACGCCGCCGGCCTCCGGGCCGGCGGTTCGGACGAAACGAAAGGCCGGGGTTCGCCCCGGCCTTTCGCGTTCCGGTGCCTGCGCCACCCATGCGAACGCCCCCGGCCGGGTCCGCCAAGGGCGGTCGGTCGAGGGCGGTCGGGTGGACGGGGACGTCAGGCGGTGCGGTCGAGGGGGTGCTCGGTGGTCGCGCGGGCGGCGGCCGCCTGCTCGGCGTAGGCGCGGGCTTTCAGGATCACCGGATCGGGCAACTGGACAATCACGTCGCCGGAGGCCGGGTCGACCTCCTGGTAGACCACCGTGCGGGTGTCCCGGTCGATGCGGATGCGGGCCTCGTTGGGCGTCGCCGCCGCGTCCGTCGCGGGCCGGGGCGCATCGCGCTCCGGGGCCGGGATCCGGATGTCGAGGCGCACGGCGGGCGCGAGGGGCTCCGGCGCCGCGACGCGCGTCACGGGCTGGACCGGAGCCGGACCGGCGCCCGGCCCCCGGAACGCGGGGGTGGCGGTAATGGTCGAGATCGACATCGTACGCCCCTCGCCTCCTTTGATGACAGGACACCATTCAACGCGCGGGGCCTGAATCGAACCTTAAGAAATCACCCCCGCCCCCCGGTCTCGCGTCGTGTCGTCAAGGGAGCCTTGCGGCGATCCGTCGAATCTTAAGGGCTTCCAACAGCGCACTGCGAAGAGCCCTCAGATCTCCACCGCGCCGAGGCCCCGGCCGGTGCCGATGCCCTGCGGATCGAAGGCGACGCTCTTCACCACAGCGAAGACCGGCTGGCCCGGCGCGAGGGCGAGGTCGCGCACGGAGGCCTGCGTGAGGCGGGCGGCCAGGGCCGCGCCGCCGCACTCGAGGGTGACGCGCACGGCCCCCTCCCCCAGGGGGGTGAGGTCGCGCACCGTTCCGGCGAGGACGTTGCGGGCGCTGAGGCCCACGGGCGCCTGCGTCGCCACCAGCACGTCGCGGGCCGGCACGAGGAGGCGCACGGGCGTGCCGACCGCCCGGTCGAGGCGCGGCACGCTCAAGGCGCCGGCGATGCCGGTGAGGTGGGTCAGGCCCGAGGCGGGATCGTGCCCGGCCACCACCATGTCGAGGAGGCTGCCGCCTTGCGCCGCGTGGTCGGGGCCGAGTTCGCCCCGGCGCAGCAGGGCCTCGGCCGGGCCGGCGGCGGCGACGCGCCCGGCCTCCAGCACCACGAGGGTGTCGGCGAGGCGCGCCACCTCCGACACGGCGTGGCTGACATACACGATGGGGATGCCGGCCCCGTCGCGCAGGCCCTCGATGAGGGGGAGGATCTCGGCCTTGCGCGCGGCGTCGAGGGCGGCGAGCGGCTCGTCCATGAGCAGCAGGCGCGGCCGCGACAGCAGGGCCCGGCCGATGGCGACGCGCTGGCCCTCCCCGCCCGACAGGCCGGCGGGGCGCCGCGCCAGGAGGTGGCCGATGCCGAGCAGCCCGATGACGTCGTCGAAGGCGAGGCCGGGGCTCGCCGCCTGTCCGCGGGCGAAGAACCGCCGGCCGTAATCGAGGTTCTGGCGCACGCTGAGATGGGGCAGCAGCCGCGGTTCCTGAAACACCATGCCGATGCGGCGGCGATGGGTCGGCACGTCGATGCGACGGTGCGTGTCGAGCAGGGTCTCGCCCGCCACGACGATGCGGCCCCGGTCGGGGCGCACGAGGCCGGCGAGGCAGTCGATCACCGTGGTCTTGCCCGAACCCGAGGGCCCGAACAGGGCGGTGAGGCCGGGGCTGGCCGCGAAGGCGACGTCGAGGCGGAAGGCGCCGCGCGTCAGCGAAACGTCGAGGTCGAGGCTCATCCGGCCCCCAGGCGGCGGGCGAGGCGCCGGGCCAGGAGTTCGGAGGCGAGCAACGCCGCCATGGACAGGGCGACGGAGATCAGGGTGAGGCGCAGGGCGCCCGCCTCGCCGCCCGGCACCTGGGTCAGGGTGTAGATGGCCGACGGCAGGGTCTGGGTCTCGCCGGGAATGTTCGACACGAAGGTGATGGTGGCGCCGAACTCGCCCATGGCTTTCGCAAACGCCAGCACGGCGCCGGCCAGCACGCCGGGGAGCGCGAGCGGCAGGGTCACGGTGAGGAAGACCGACCACGGCGAGGCCCCGAGGGTCGCCGCCGCCTGCTCGACCCGCCGGTCCACGGCCTCCAGCGACAGGCGCATGGCCCGGACCATGAGGGGGAACCCCATGACGGCGCAGGCAAGCGCCGCCCCGGTCCAGCGGAACGACAGCACGATGCCGATTTCGGCCAGAGCCGCCCCGAAGGTGCCGCGCCGCCCGAAGGCGAGGAGCAGGAGGTAGCCCGTCACCACCGGCGGCAGGATCAGGGGCAGGTGCACGAGCCCGTCGAGGAGGCCGCGGCCGGGGAAACGCCTGCGCGCCAGCAGCCAGGCCACGGCGAGGCCGGGCCCGAGGCTCGCGAGGGTGGCGACGGCCGCCACCCGCAGGCTCAGGGCGATGGCGGTCCACTCGTCGGGGGTGAGGCCGAGCCGGTCCAAGATCAAATCCAAGATCAGATCAGGACCGGTTCAGCAGGCCCACATCGCCCATTCGCGCATCCCGTCATAGTCGAGGTCCCGTCGCAGCTGGCCGACGCCACGGACCTACCATGACTCGCCCTGGACCGGGAACGCGCCTCAGGCCGAGCGGTCCTCGTCCTCGCGCAGGCGGGTCTCGGAGCGGTGTAGGCGGCTGAGCAGCACGAGCATGGAGCCCGGCAGCGGCGCCGTCAGCGCCTCGGCGTCGAGAATCCCTTCGCGTCCGCGGGCGAGGCGCCTGCGGGACTTGGACATTTCCGCCATGACCACCGGCGTTCGACCGCCGGGTCTCTTGATTTTCATACGCACACGGGCACCCGCGATGATCGAACCGACGCCGGGAAGCGAGGACAAACGCGGAACCTCGGTCCGCGTTCCGTAAGATTTTCGCGACAGTGGCGACGCATCGTCCGGGATGTTAGAGCCCTCGTCCATGCTCGAAGGCCTGCCTCCCCACCGCCCGACCCACGTGCTCCGGCTCCTCACCGACGAGGGGTCGGCCAAGGCGATGACCGACCTCCTGGGCGAGATGTTCGACCCGACGCAGACGGCGGTGGCCGCCTTCGAGGCCGAGGACGGCCGGACCTGGCGCCTGGAGGCGTACTTCGCCGACGCGCCGGACGAGGCCATGGTCCGCGACCTCATCCGGCCCGTGGTCGGCGATCAGGCCGATGTCGCCACCTTCGAGACCATCGACCAGCAGGACTGGGTCCGCGCGTCCCTCGAAGGGCTCAACCCCGTGCGGGCCGGCCGCTTCCTCGTCCACGGCAGCCACGACCGCGACACCGTGCGGGTCAACGACCTCGCCATCGAGATCGAGGCGGCCCTCGCCTTCGGCACCGGCCACCATGGCACCACCCTCGGCTGCCTGCGGGCGCTGGCCGACCGACTCAAGCGCGGGCGGCCGGCCCACGTCCTCGACGTCGGCACCGGCACCGGCATCCTCGCCTTCGCGGCGGCCAAAGCCCTGCACGCTCCGGTCATCGCCGGCGACCTCGACCCCGAGGCGGTGACGACGGCCATCGGCAATGCCCGCCTCAACGGGTTAGGCCCCAACCTGAGGCTCTACCAGGGACCGGGCGTGCGCCACGCCCTCGCCGCCCGGCCGCGCCGGTTCGACGTGGTGTTCGCCAACATCCTGGCGCGTCCGCTGAAAGGCCTCGCCCCCTCGCTCACGGCGGTGGTGGCGGACCACGGCATCCTCATCCTCTCCGGCCTCATCGAGCGCGACGTGCCGGGCGTGCTCTCGACCTACCGCCATCGCGGCTTCCACCTCGCCCGCCACGGCCTCATCGAGGGCTGGGCCACCCTCGTGCTCAAGCGCGGCGGCGCGGCGCCCCGCCCCTTGCGCAGATGGTTGCCGCACTGAACCGCCCGGCGTAACCCTGGCCGCATGACGCGCGCCCGCTTCCAGACCTTCGACGATCCGAGCCACCGCGAGGGGGCTCTTCGCATCGCCGCCCTGCGCGGCGTCCTGGCGGCGCAGGGGCTCGACGGATTCGTGGTGCCGCGGGCCGACGAGCACCAGTCGGAATACGTGCCCCCCGGCGCCGAGCGCCTCGCCTGGCTCACGGGCTTCACCGGCTCGGCCGGCACGGCGGTGATCCTGGAGGAGGCCGCCGTCCTGGTGGTGGACGGGCGCTACACCCTCCAGGCCCCGGCCCAGGTCGACACCGCGATCCTCACCCCGGTCCAGCTCGCCGAGACGAACGTCGAGGCGTGGATCGGCGCGAATTTCGGGGCCGGACAGGTGCTCGGCTACGATCCGTGGCTGCACACGCCGGACGGCGTCGCCCGCCTGGAGCGCGCCGTGCACAGGGCCGGGGCGACGCTCCGCGCCGTCGCGGCCAACCCCGTCGATGCCGTGTGGCGCGACCGGCCGGGCGCACCGGCCGGTCCGGTGGTGGCCCATCCCCTCGCTCTGGCGGGCGAGGCGGCGCACGAAAAACTCGCCCGCATCCGCGCGGCCCTCGCCCAGGCCGCGTGCGCCGCCCTGGTGATCTCGGACCCGCACAACCTCGCCTGGGCGTTCAACCTGCGCGGCGCGGACGTGGCGCACACGCCCCTGGCGCTCGGCTACGCGATCCTGCCCCTGGACGAGCGCCCGACCCTGTTCCTCGCCTCGCCCGACATCGCCCCGGAGCTTCGCGCGGCGCTCGCGCCCCTGGCCGACCTCCGGCCGAAGGCGGAGTTCGACGCCGCCCTCGACGGCATCGCGAAGGGTCGGAAGATCCGCCTCGACGCCGCCACGGCGGCCATCGCCCTCAAGGTCCGGATCGAGGCCGCGGGCGGCGTCGCCGAGACCGGTCCCGACCCCATCACCGCCCTCAAGGCGGTGAAGAACGACACCGAGATCGCCGGCACCCGCGCGGCACATCTTCGCGATGGCGTCGCGGTGGTCCGCTTCCTCGCCTGGATCGACGGGGCGGACACCCTCACGGAGATCGCCGCCGTCGAGGCCCTGGAGGATTTTCGCAGCCGGGGCGGCCTGCTGAAGGACGTCTCGTTCCCGACCATCTCGGGCAGCGGCCCCAACGGCGCCATCGTGCATTACCGGGTGAGCCGCGAGACCGACCGCCGGGTCGAACCGGGCGAGCTCTTCCTCGTCGATTCCGGCGCGCAATACGCCGACGGCACCACGGACATCACCCGCACGGTGGCCGTCGGGGCGCCGACGGACCTCATGCGCGACCGCTTCACCCGGGTGCTCAAGGGCCACATCGCCATCGCGCGGGCGGTGTTCCCCAAGGGGACCACGGGCGCGCAGATCGACGGCTTCGCCCGCGCCGCCCTGTGGGAGGCCGGCCTCGACTTCGACCACGGCACCGGCCACGGCGTCGGCGCCTTCCTCTCCGTCCACGAGGGCCCGCAGCGCATCGCCAAGACCGGCACCGTGCCGCTGGAGGCCGGCATGATCCTCTCCAACGAGCCGGGCTATTACCGGGCCGGGGAATACGGCATCCGCCTCGAGAACCTCGTGCTGGTGGAGCCGCGCGCGATTCCCGGCGGCGAACGGCCGATGCTCGGCTTCGAGACCCTGACGCTCGCGCCGTTCGACCGGCGCCTCATCGCCCTCGACCTGTTGAGTCCGGCCGAGCGCGCCTGGATCGACGCCTATCACGCCCGGGTCCGCGACGCCCTCGGGCCCCACCTCGACGCGGCCGCCCTTGCCTGGCTCGACGCGGCCACCCGCCCCCTCGCCTGACCCCTCGCCAGTCCCCTCGCGGTTGACACCCGCCCGGGGTTCGCCAACACCTCGCCCCGCTGCGCACCGGGTGGAAATCCCGCCGCGCGCGATCTCGATGGATCTTGAGACCGATGACGGTGATGCGCTCCTACCTGGACTTCGAGAAGCCCGTCGCCGAACTCGAGGCGAAGGTCGAGGAACTCAAGGCCGTGGGCGCCCGCGACGGTGCCGTGTCCATCAGCGAGGAGGTCGGGCGCCTGGAAGCCAAGGCGGCGGCCGCCCTGTCGGACATCTACGCGTCCCTGACCCCGTGGCAGAAGACCCAGGTGGCCCGCCACCCGCAGCGGCCGCACTTCGTCGATTACTGCGCCGACCTCGTCACCGAGTTCACGCCGCTGGCCGGCGACCGCACCTTCGGCGAGGACGCCGCCATCGTCGCCGGGTTCGGCCGGTTCCGGGGACGGGCCGTCTGCGTCATCGGCCAGGAGAAGGGCCATTCCACCGAGACGCGCCTGCGCCACAATTTCGGGATGGCCAAGCCCGAGGGCTACCGCAAGGCCGTGCGCCTGATGGAGATGGCCGACCGCTTCGGCCTCCCCGTCCTCGCCTTCATCGACACCGCCGGGGCGTTCCCGGGCATCGAGGCAGAGGAGCGCGGCCAGGCCGAGGCCATCGCCCGCTCCACGGAGGCCTGCCTGTCCCTCGGCGTGCCCAACGTGGCGCTCGTCATCGGCGAGGGCGGCTCGGGCGGCGCCATCGCGCTCGCCACCGCCAACCGCGTGCTGATGATGGAGCATGCCATCTACGGGGTGATCTCCCCCGAGGGCGCCGCCTCGATCCTATGGCGCGACCAGGGCCGGGCGGCGGACGCCGCCACCGCCATGAAGATCACCGCGCAGGACCTCCTGCGGCTCGGCATCATCGACACCATCGTGCCCGAGGCCACGGGGGGCGCCCATCGCGGCCGTGCCGCCGCCACCGCCGCCGCCGGACAGGCCCTCGCCGCGGCCCTGGCCGAGTTCGACGGCCTGTCGCCCGACGACATCCGCGACCGCCGCGCCGCGAAATTCCTGGAGATCGGCCGCAAACTCTGACGATCCCCGCCCCGATGACCCGGCAGGACGCTTTGTCGCAGGTCGGGTGCAGGAACCTTTTAAGGTTTGTCCGGGCGGACTGTGCCGGATCGCACATGCGGTGGTCCAGGCCCGTGGCCGCGGACCCGGCGAAAAGCCCTTTCGGATCAGCGGTTTCGCGATGGCCTCGGCGGGCCGGGCGCCCGGGTTCCACGCTGCGCCCGAACCATGCCCGCGATTCACAGGCATCCCCCGCCGCCGATCCCGTCGCCTTGCGGTAAGAAGGGGGTAAGTTTAACGGAGCTATTGGGTTGGGGAGTGGCGTTCGACGGGACAAATCCCGCGGAGGCGTATCTTTTGAGAACGGGGTTCCCCATGGCTGTGCGCCCGTCGGCGTTGCGCCCGTACGTGATCGCCGGCCTCGCCGCGCTCACGATCTCCCTTGGCGCCTGCCAGGACGGATCGACGGGCGGCGGCGTTCCCCTGCGGGCCCTCGCACCCGTGCCGCAAAAGACCCTCGCGCTCATGACCCAGAAGGGCATGGCCCAGAACGACCCCATCCTCATCCGCGCCTACAAGAAGGAAGCGGAGATGGAGGTGTGGAAGCGCGGCGCAGGTGGCCAATACGCCCTCCTGAAGACGTTCCCGATCTGCCGCTGGTCGGGTCAGCTCGGCCCCAAGACCAAGCAGGGCGACCGTCAGGCCCCCGAGGGCTTCTACACGGTGACGCCGGGGCAGATGAACCCGAACTCTTCGTACTACCTCTCGTTCGACACCGGGTACCCCAACGCCTACGACCGGGCCAACAACCGCTCGGGCAACTACATCATGGTCCACGGCACCTGCTCGTCGGCAGGCTGCTTTGCCATGACCGACGAATCCATGGGCGAGATCTACGCCCTCGCGCGCGATTCCTTCGCCGGCGGCCAGCGGGCGTTCCAGTTCCAGTCCTATCCGTTTCGAATGACGGCCTCCAACGTCGCGAAGTTCCGCAACGACCCCAACGCGCCGTTCTGGAAGAACCTCAAGGAGGGCTCGGACTATTTCGAGGCCCTGCGCGAGGAGCCGAAGGTGGGCCTGTGCGGCACGCGCTACGTGTTCGGCGGGTCGGATGCGGCGGCCGGCTCCTGCACGCCCCGCGTGGAACCGCAGGTCGCCGAGAAGCGCGACCGCGACAACCGCGAGATCGCCGAGCTCGTCGCCAAGGGCACGCCGGCGACCCGCGTGGTCTACGAGGACGGCAGCCAGAACCCGGTGTTCCGCCCGCAGGCACCGAGCAGCACCCTGGCGTTCGCCAATCTGGTGAAGTCCGAGGAGCCGGAGCAGCCCTACGATCCCAAGGACTACGCCCGCCACCACCTCGGCGAGGTCAGCCGCCCCGAAACCATCGCGGCCGCCCGCGAGGTCGAGGTCGACGCCAAGGGCCGCCCGGTCATGCTCGCCGCCGCCGACGCGCCGATCCCGACCAAGGCCGCCGCCGCTCAGGCCGGCAGGAAGGGCGCCCCCGCCCGCACCACCCTGATGGCGAAGGTCGAGCCCGTGGTTCAACCCTTGGCCGAGCCGGCCGCGACTCCGCAGAAACCCGCCCGCGTGATGGTGGCCGACGCAGACGGCGATCCGGCCGCCTACAAGAAGCTGCTCGGCAACCTGTTCAGCAACGGCCCCGCCCCGGCGACGCCGGCCGCCGACGCGGCGACGATCCCGCCCGCCGTCGCCGCCGATCCCGTGCCGACCAAGCTCACCCCCAAGGCGCCCGCGAAGGTCGCCCATTCCGGGCAGATCCACGCGGCGACGACCCAGCCGGCGAAGGGGAAGCCCGGCACCGTCGCCGCCGTCGACGAGAAGGCGGCCAAGCCCGCCGCGAAGCCGCCGGCTCCGGCGACGAAGGCCGCGGCGGCCAAGGATTGATCCCCCATCGCGACCGCCCCGGATGGAGCGGTCGCGATGGGGTCTCCGCGCGCTACGCCCCGACGCTCGCCTGGCTCACGAACTTGGTGGTGAGGTAGGCCTCGATGGCCTCCGAACCGCCCTCGCTGCCGTGGCCGGAATCGCCGACGCCGCCGAACGGCGTTTCCGGCAGGGCCAGTCCGTGATGGTTGATGCCGATCATGCCGCTGTGCACCCGCGCGGCGACCTCCGTCGCCCGGGTCACGGAGCGGGTGTAGGCATAGGCCGCGAGCCCGTAGGGCAGGCGGTTGGCCTCGGCGTAGGCCGCCTCGTCGTCGGAGAACCGCTGGATCAGGGCGACGGGCCCGAACGGCTCCTCGTTCATGATGCGGGCCTCCACCGGCACGTCGCACAGGACGGTGGGGGCGAAGAAGTTGCCGCGGTTGCCGATGCGGTGGCCCCCGGTGCGCAGTTCCGCCCCCTTGGCGACGGCGTCGGCACAGAGGGATTCCATCGCTTCCAGGCGCCGCGCATGGATGAGCGGCCCCATGGTGGTCTCCGGATCGAGGCCGTCGCCGACCACGCGCGCCTCGCTGAAAGCCACGAAGCCATCGCGAAAACGCTCGTAGACGGAGTCGTGGACGAGGAAGCGGGTCGGCGCGACGCAGACCTGGCCGGCGTTGCGGAACTTGTTGGCACCGAGCACGGCCACTGCGGTCTCGATGTCGGCATCGGCGAAGACGAGGGCCGGGGCGTGGCCGCCGAGCTCCATGGTCGCCCGCTTCATGTGGCGGCCGGCGAGCGCCGCGAGCTCCTTACCCACGGGGGTCGAGCCCGTGAACGAGATCTTGGCGATGACCGGGTGCGGGATGAGATAGCCGGAGATGGTCGCCGGGTCGCCGTAGACGAGGGAGAGCACGTCGCCCGGCACCCCGGCATCGAGGAAGGCGCGCACGAGTTCGGCGCAGCTCGCCGGCGTGTCCTCGGGCCCCTTAAGGATCACCGAGCAGCCGGTGCAGAGGGCGGCCGAGACCTTGCGCACGGCCTGGTTGATGGGGAAGTTCCACGGGGTGAACGCCGCCACGGGCCCGACGGGCTGGCGCAGGACCATCTGGACGACGCCGTCGGCGCGGGCCGGGATGATGCGGCCGTAGGCGCGGCGGCCTTCCTCGGCGAACCAGTCGATGACGTCGGCCGCGGCCAGGGTCTCCATCCGCGCCTCGGCGAGCGGCTTGCCCTGTTCGAGGGTCATGATGCGGGCGATGGCGTCGGCGCGCTGGCGCAGGAGGTCGGCGGCCCGGCGCATGGTCCTGCCGCGCTCGAACGCCGAGACCTGGCGCCAGGCGGAAAAGCCCCGCTCGGCGGCCTCCAGCGCACGGTCGAGGTCGGACCGGGCGGCGACCGCACAGGTGCCGAGGCTCTCGCCGGTGGCCGGGTTCAGGACCGGCAGGGTGTCGCCGCCGGCGCCCCCGGTCCAGGCCCCCGCGATGTGCAGGCT
This sequence comes from Methylobacterium sp. WL69, assembly GCF_008039485.1. NCBI lineage: Bacteria > Pseudomonadati > Pseudomonadota > Alphaproteobacteria > Hyphomicrobiales > Methylobacteriaceae > Methylobacterium > Methylobacterium sp. WL69. Next base: position 36,502 of record NZ_VRUZ01000002.1, read on the forward strand.
CACGTTCGGATAGGTCATCGTCGGCTCCCGCGCAGTTGGAACTGCGCGGGTTGTCCGCCCTTCGCGCCCCGCCCGCAACCCGCGCGATGGCGTCGCCCGGTCGCTCAGGCCGCCATGCGCTCCGCCACGGCCTGATCGGGGCCGCGCAGGACCACGCTGCCGCCGCGCGTCGCCTGAAGGGTTCCGCCCTTCGGCACCACGTTCCAGCCGTCGCGGCAGCCGTCGATGGGCTCGGAGACCACCACGAGGCCGGTCTCGGTCTGGCGGTAGTACAGGCTCGGCGGGCGTCCGTCGCAGGCCCAGCGATAGGCCGTCAGGGTCTCGCCGTCGGTGACCACGGCGGTGAAGCGCAGGGGCTCGTCCGCCTCGGCCGCCCGCATGAGGTCGCGCACGGTGGACAGCGTCCGGGCCATGGCGCCGACGGGGTCCTCGGCCAGCCCGTCGGCCAGGGCGAGGAGGAAGATCGCCTCGGAATCCGTGGTGCCGCGCCGGACGTCGTAGAGGTCGTCGGGGATCAGGGCTTCGAGGCGGCGCTTGATCTTGTGATAGCCGCCGATCTGGCCGTTGTGCATGAACAGGTGCCGGCCATGGGCGAAGGGGTGGCAGTTCGCCCGCGTCGTCGCCGTGCCCGTCGAGGCGCGGACATGGGCGAAGAACATCCGCGCCCGCACTTGCTGGCACAGGTTGACGAGGTTCTCGTCGGACCAGGCCGGGCAGACGTCGCGATAGAGGCCGGGCTCGGCCCGCTCGCCGTACCAGCCGATGCCGAAACCGTCGCCGTTGGTCTCGGTCTTCGCCTCCGTCGCGTGGAGCGACTGGTGGACCAGGGAATGCGTCGGCGCGCAGACGAGGTCGGTCAGGAAGACGGGATCACCGGAATAGGCGAGAAAACGGCACATGCAGGCAGACACCTCCTGTGGATCTCGGGCGGGGGCCTCCCATCCGCCGGTGCGCGACCCCGCCTCGCGCGCCTGCCGTCTCAGCTTCGAAGCCCCGACTTTCGGGCGATCACGGTGAACGGATCGTTAACGTCACCGTCGAGCGTGCGCCCCGTGCATCGGATGTCATGCAAGAGACGCACCGCAGAAGATCGGGTGCCCCCGGCGTGCGAACACCGGTCTGCACCGGCACCATGGCGAGATCAGGATGAGGCGGCTGCAGGAACCGCATAGCCGGATCGGCACTTGCGATTCTGACACGTCCGGACTCTTGCCCAACGCGGCGTGGCAGAGCAGCATCACCCGGCGAGAATCATGATCGAGGGTTGGCGAGACCTTCTTGCGCCCTTTGGAACGCCCGCACCACCCGCAAAGGAGACTTCATGGCCCAGCCCCTGCCGGACTGCCCGATCGCCCTCGTGGTGGAGGACGACGCCGCAATCCGCGACCTCGCCACGGCGGTCCTCGAGGAAACCGACCTCGACGTGATCGCCTGCGACAGTGCCGAGGCGGCCATCTCCGTGCTGGAACGGTCCGGCGGACACGTCGCCCTGCTGTTCGCCGACGTGCGCCTCGGTGCGGGCATGGACGGGATCGACCTCGCCACGGCGGTGGGCCGGCGCTGGCCGGACGTGCGGGTCGTGCTCACCTCGGGCGGCGACGCCAGGGGCGCCGGCCGCATCCCGAGCCGGGCCGTCTACATGCAGAAGCCCTGGCGCGCCCTCGACGTGCTGGTCCAGGCCGAGCACGCCACCGTGGCCGCCCGCGCGGCCTGATCGATCGATCAGTCACAACGAAAAAGCCCGGCCGCGATGCAGCCGGGCTTTTTCGTTGCCGGGGTCGCTCCGAAGAGCGACCCGTACAAAAATTCAGGCGGCGCCGCCGACGGGGGGCAGCACGGTCGGGGCGGTCGGAGCGAACGGCGAACCGCCCGGACGACGGGGCGCACCGGCGCCGAAACGGGGCTTGGGCTTCGGAGCGGCGATCAGGCCCTCGCGGATGGCGGTCTTGCGCGCCTGCTTGCGGGCGCGGCGGACGGCCTCGGCCTTCTCGCGCGCCTTGCGCACGGACGGCTTCTCGTAAGCCTTGCGCTGCTTCATCTCGCGGAAGATGCCCTCACGCTGCATCTTCTTCTTGAGGACGCGGAGAGCCTGATCGACGTTGTTGTCGCGAACGAGTACCTGCAACGGTCTAGATCCTCTGAGACATAGGTTTGTTGAACGGCGCCGATCCCGGGGCCAATCGCGGTCCTGGAAGGAGGATGAAACCGACAAATGTCCCGGACCCGGAATTCTCTCCCGGGCGGGACGTCGGTCGGACGGCCTCGAATCGGCGCAGAAACTGCACTTGGGTCAGGCTCATACACGAAGGCTCGGCGAGTTCCAACCGCCGCAATGCGATTCCGACGCCCGCGTGTCAGGCGTGCGACTGAATGAAGTTGCGCACGAGCGGGTAGGTCTGGCTCTCCCACTTCCGGCCCGAGAACACGCCGTAATGGCCCACGCCCGCCTGGAGGTGATGGCTCTTCATGTGCGGGGCGAGGCCCGTACACAGATCGTGGGCCGCCATGGTCTGGCCGACGGCGCAGATGTCGTCGCGCTCGCCCTCGACGGTCATCAGCGCCGTGCGCCGGATCGAGCGCATGTCGATGGGATTGCCACGATAGGTGAGCTCGTTCTTGGCGAGCGTGTAATCCTGGAACACGGTCTTGACCGTCTCGATGTAGAACTCCGCCGCCAGATCGAGGACGGCGAAGTACTCGTCGTAGAAGGTCTCGATCTGCTGCGCCTTCTCGGTCTCGCCGTTGGCGAGATGCCAGAACAGGTCGGCATGGCCCTGCATGTGGCGCTTGGCGTTCATGGAGACGAAGGCCGAGACCTGCATGAAGCCGGGATAGACCCGCCGGCCGGCGCCCTTGTGGCGCTGGGGCACCGTGGCGATGAGGTTCTTCTCGAACCACGCGATGGGCTTCGAGGTGGCGAGGTGGTTCACGGAGGTCGGGCTGACGCGGCAATCGACCGGACCGGCCATGAGGGTCATGCTGCGGGGAGCGGCCACGTCCTTCGACTGGGCCATGACGGCGGCGGCGGCGAGCGCCTGCACGGCCGGCTGGCACACGGCGACGAGGTGGGCGCCCTCCCCGATGGCGCCGAGGAACTGCACGAGGTGGTCGACGTAGTCGTCGAAGCCGAAGGCACCGGCCTCGAGGGGCACGTCGCGGGCGTTGTGCCAGTCGGTGATGTAGACGTCGTGGTCGGCCAGAAGCGTCCGCACAGTGCCTCGCAGGAGGGTGGCGAAGTGGCCCGACAGGGGCGCCACCACGAGCACCGGCGGCTGGGGCGTGTCGATGTCCTTGCGGAAGCGCAGGAGCGTGCCGAACGGCGTGGCGAACACCGCTTCCTCGGTCACCGCCACCTCGCGGTTGCCCACGGTGATGGAATCGATGCCGTAGGCGGGCCGGGTGAAGGTCAGGCCGGCGCGCATCATCATGCGCGCCCCCGCCGACCACCAGTTCATCGGCTCGCGGTATCCGGCGGCGGTCCAGGGCGAGACCGCGTCGTGGACGAGCCGGCCCCAGGCACGGGTCTGCTCGGCCAGATCCGTCTGGGCATCGAAGGCACGATACAGCATGAAGCCCGAACTCCTACGCGAACGACCGGATCGCGGAACGTCCGCAGGGGACGGACCAGGCAAAAGGCCCGCCACCGATGGGGCGCTAGGCTGGTCTACGTGAGTCGGCAACGCAACGGGCCCGGCGAGCGATCCCACGGGATTGTTGTACGCCTGCATCACTCGCCGTCCCCAGCTCCGAACCGACCCGGCCCGCGCGCCCCCGATCGGCCGAACACCGCATGGGCGCAGGATACCGCATCCCGGGTTGTGCGGGGGTTGCGCGTCCGTACCGCGCCGGGTGTCGCGCCACCACCCCGCTCAGGGTTATCCGCGTACCCGGCCCCGAACGGGCTTGCCGTCCGCGCGGTTCGGCACGAGTCTTGGATCGCCACCAGCTTCGGTCCGTCCGCTTCGCGCACGGCCGACCAGAGACATCGGGGGACACCCATGCCAGCGGCGACACTCACCATTTCGAGTCGCAACTATTCGTCGTGGTCCCTCCGCGGCTGGCTCGTCTGCCGGATGGCGGGCCTCGACTTCGAGACGGAGCTGCTTTCGGGCAACGACGCGTCGACCCGAGCGGAACTGCTCCATCTCTCGCCGTCCTTCCTCGTCCCGCGCCTGTGCCACGGCGAGATCATCGTGTGGGATACGCTCGCCATCGCCCAATACCTCAACGAGATCCGGCCCGAGGCCGGGTTCCTGCCGAAGGACGCCGTGGCCCGCGCCCATTGCCGCTCCATCGCGGGCGAGATGCACGGCGGCTTCATCAACCTGCGCTCGGCCCTGCCGATGAATCTCAAGGCCCGCCACACCCACTTCAAGATCTTCAACGGCGCGCGCGGCGACATCGACCGCATCGTCACCATCGTGGACGAGTGCGTGTCGCGCTACGACGGTCCCTACCTGTTCGGCGACGCGCCGAGTCTCGCCGACGCGATGCTGGCCCCGGTCTGCACCCGGTTCGTGACCTACGACGTGCCGGTCTCGGACAGGACGGCGCGCTACCGCGACACCATCCTGGCCTGGCCGCTGATGCAGGAATGGACGGAGGCGGCGCTGGCCGAACCCGACGAGATCGAGGAACTCGACATGGAGTTCTGAGGGCACGGCCGGCCCGCCCCTCGGCCGGCCCGCCCCGGCGCCCGTCTCGCCTACGCGAAAAAACTACTCCGCCGCGATCCGCTCGGGCACGGACCGGGCCGCCCCCGCCGCCGGGGGCAGTTCGAGGCGGGCGGTGAGGCCGCGCGGGCTCCGGTTCGTCAGGATCAGGCGCCCGTCATGGGCCTCCGCGATGGCGACCACGATGGAGAGGCCGAGGCCGAAGCCGCTCGCCGTGTCGAGGTTGCGCGCCCGGTCGCCGCGCACGAACGGCTGCAGCATCGCCTCGCGCTCGGAATCCGGGATGCCGGGGCCGTCGTCGCCGACCTCCACCGCCACGACGTGCTCGGTCTGGACGATGCGCAGGCGGGCGCCGCCACCGTACTTCACCGCATTGTCGACGAGGTTCGTCACCGCGCGCTGCAGTTCCTCGGGCCGGCCGCGCACGAGGACGTGCCGGGTGGCCGCGACCCGGACGTCGGCGCCGACATCCGCGAAGGCGTCGCTCACGGTCTGGACCAGGGAGGCGACGTCGACGAGGGTCACGGCGCGCTCTTCCCCGCTCTGGCCGTCGCGGACGAAGGACAGGGCCGCCTCGACGAGGCCGTTCATCTGGTCGAGGTCGCGCAGGGTCATGGTCCGGGCGTGGTCGTCCTCGATGAACTCGGCGCGCAGGCGCAGGCGGGTGATGGGCGTGCGCAGGTCGTGGCTGATGGCCGCCAGCATCTGGGTGCGGTCGTCGACGAGGCGGCGCACCCGGGCGCGCATGCGGTCGAGGGCCTGCGCCACGGCGATGACCTCCTGCGGCCCGCCCTCGGGCAGGGCGACCACGTTCATGCGGGTGCCGAACGCCTCCGCGGCCTGCGCGAGGCGGGCCAGCGGCCGGGTCAGGGCCCGGGCCGCCCACACGGTGACCAGCGACAGGACCACGGCCAGGAACAGGAAGGTCACGACGATGGCCCCCTGCCGGATCGGCGGCCGGTCGTCGTCGGGCACGAGGGCGGAGAAGCGCGCGCCCTCCGGCGTGACGATCCCGATCCGGATGCCCGGCGGCGTGTCGGCGGCGTCGAGGTCGGTGATGGCGAGGGACCGGGCGAACCCGTCGCGCACGCGCTGCACCACGGTGTGGGCGGCGAGGGCCTCGCTCGCCGTGCCGGCCGGCGCCGAGGTGGGCCAGGATGCGATCCGCAGGGTCGGCAGGGTCCGGGCGGCGGCGCGCAGGAGGGCGTCGCGCTCCGGGGGTGCCGTGGCGTCGAGGAGGCGCGCCAGGGTCGCGATCCGGGTGGCGGCGACGCCCGGATGGTCGTCGGGGCGCCACGGCTCGCGCAGGGTGAAGAAGGCGAGGGTCGCCACCGCATGGGTCACCACCATGGCGGCGACGATGAGCAGGGCGATCTGCCCGGCGACGCTGCCGGGCCACAGGGCGGCGAGGCGGAGTCTGGCGGACGCCCTCATGTGCGCGCGACCTCCGGCGTGAACAGGTAGCCGCCCGAGCGGATGGTGCGGATGATCTCGGGGCTGCGCGGATCGCGCTCGATCTTCTGGCGGATGCGGCTGACGAGGACGTCGATGCTGCGCTCGTACGGGCCGGCGGCGCGCCCCTGCGTCAGGTCGAGGAGCTGGTCGCGGGACAGGACCCGGCCCGGGCGCAGGCACAGGGCGTGGAGGAGGTCGAACTCCGCGCCCGTGACGGCGATGCGCGCGCCCTCGGGGCTGACGAGCTGGCGCAGGGAGACGTCCAGGGTCCAGTCGAGGAAGTGCAGGCGGCGCACGCCGCCCTCGTCCTCGCCCTCCCCGGCCGACCCCCGCCGCAGGATGGCGCGGATGCGGGCCAGGAGTTCGCGCGGGTTGAACGGCTTGCCGAGGTAGTCGTCGGCGCCGATCTCGAGGCCGATGATCCGGTCGATCTCCTCGGCCTTGGCGGTGAGCATCAGGATCGGCACGTTCGACGTGGTCCGCAGGCGGCGGCACAGGCTGAGGCCGTCCTCGCCGGGCAGCATCAGGTCGAGGACCACGAGATCGACGCGGGCGTCGTTGAGGGCTTGGTCCATGGCGGTCCCGTCGCCCGCCACGGTGACGCGGCACGCATTGGCCCGGAGATACCGCGCCACGAGGGCGCTGATCTCGCGGTCGTCCTCGACCACGAGGATGTGAGGGGTCGCGGGCTGGGTCATGACGCGGGTCGTAGGGTTCGACAGAAGGTAGGGACGCGGGACCGTCCGCCCCCCGGTTATGCAGCCTCGCGCGGGCGGGGCGAAGGGGGGTGCGCCGGCCGATTTGTAACCGGCTGTTTCGGACGCGGCGTCGGACGGGTTTGGCAATAACCGTCCGGCGGGAGTCGGAACGGATTGCCGGAACCCGCGCCGATTCTTATGTCGCTGGGAACGGCCGCCGGTTCCGTGCCCCTCATGGACGCGGAGGGCGGCCGATTCCCCCGGGAGACGACCGATGCAAAGCTCCGACCGGCCAGGCTCAGATCGCCCCGGCAGCAACCGCCTGTTCGACGATTTCGCCCGCCTGATGACCGACGCCGCCGGCGCCGCGCAGGGGGTGCGCCGCGAGGCCGAAACGGTGGTCAAGGCGCAGTTCGAACGCCTGATCCGCGACATGGACATCGCCTCGCGCGAGGAACTCGACGTCCTGCGCGACATGGTCGCCGCCCTGCGCAGCCAGAACGACGCCCTGGCCCACCGCGTGGCCGCCCTCGAGGCCAAGCTCGGGCCCGAACCGGCCGCGGGCGTCACGGAAGCGATCTGACGCGATACCCGAGACGAGCGCGGTCCAAGGTCTCTTTCCGGCGACCGCGCTTGTGCACAGGAAGGAACGGTGGACGGTCGCTTTCCTGTTCACCGGGTTTCCGGAGCGCTTTGAAACGCGAGTCCGGCGCGGTCTATAGTGAGCCATGACCTGATTCGCCGCTGCCCCGAACCACCCCGTCCCGACCTCGACTGAGGCCGAACGTATCGCCCGAGCGGATGAGCTTGGATGATGCCAATGGTTTGGCCGATGCGAAGGATGAGGGGATGCCGGGGCACCGGGCCGCTCTTCACAACACGCCGACGATCCGTGCCGGATCGCCAAACTGGACCGCCATGACCCAACTCCACATCGAAGATCACGACCGGCACGAGCACCCCCTCGACATCGTCGAGCGCCTCGCGTCGCTGCGCGACTGGATCTTCGACCGGGCCGAGACCGACGAGATGTCGGTGTCCGTCGCCGGGCGCTGGGCCGATTACCACGTCGCCTTCACCTGGATCGAGGACGTGGAGGCCCTGCACGTGGCCTGCGCCTTCGACCTCAAGGTGCCCGAGCGCCGCCGCACGGAGGTGCTCCGGCTGGTGTCGCTCATCAACGAGCAGCTCTGGGTCGGGCATTTCGACCTGTGGTCGACGGACAGCGTGGTGATGTTCCGCCACTCGCTCCTGCTGACGGGTGGGTCCACGCCGACGCAGAACCAGTGCACCATGATGCTGAAATCGGCCGTGGACGCCTGCGAGCGCTACTATCAGGCGTTCCAGTTCGTGATCTGGGCCGGCAAGTCGGCGCGCGAATCCCTCGACGCCGTCCTGTTCGAGACCGAAGGCGAGGCGTGAGCCGGCTTCCCGCCTCCCTCACCCTCGTCGGCGCCGGCAAGATGGGGGGCGCGATGCTCTCCGGCTGGCTCGCCGGCGGCCTCGATCCGGCCCGCACCACGATCCTCGACCCCCAGCCCTCGCCCGAGATCGAGGCCCTGTGCGCGGCCTGCGGCCTCGCCCTCAACCCGGCCGCTCCGCCCGCGTCCGACGCCCTCGTGCTGGCGATGAAGCCGCAGGGCCTCGACGCCGCCGCGCCGATGCTGGCGGGGCTCGCCGGGGCGGACACCCTCGTGGTGTCGATCCTCGCCGGCAAGACCATCGCGGATCTGCGCACCCGCCTGCCCCGGGCGCGGGCCATCGTCCGCGCCATGCCGAACCTTCCCGCCAGCATCGGCCGGGGCGCCACCGGCGCCGTGGCGAGCGCGGGGGTGGATGCCGCCCGGTGCGACCAGGCCGACGCGCTGCTGGCCAGCGTCGGCCTCGTGGAATGGCTCGAAGACGAGGGCCTCATCGACGCGCTCACAGCCGTGTCCGGGTCCGGCCCGGCCTACGTGTTCCTCCTGGCCGAAGCGATGGCGCAGGCCGGCATCGCCGCCGGGCTTCCCGCCGCCATGGCGGCGCGGCTGGCCCGCGCCACGGTCTCGGGCTCGGGCGCCCTCCTCGACGCCACGGACCGCGACGCGGGACTCCTGCGCCGGGACGTGACCTCCCCCGGCGGCACCACCGCCGCGGCGCTCGCGGTGCTCATGCGCGACGGCGGCCTGCCCGACCTCCTGCGCGAGGCCGTGGCGGCGGGCCGGCACCGGGCGGGCGAATTGTCCGGGTAGGGTGGCCCTAACGACCTCGGCGGCTTCACCCTACATGGGTGGCGACACCGACGAGGATCGTACCCCAAGGACCGCCCCATGCCCTCTGCCAACAAGCCTTCCGCGAGCCCTTCGACCGGAACGGACGTCGCGGTGGCGACGCCGAAACCCTCGCCCCGCGAGGCCGCCGTCGAGGCGCTGATGCGGCTCGCCGCCGAGCAGCCCTGGAACGACATCGAGGTCGGCGACATCGCCCGGGAGGCCGGCCTGAGCCTCGCCGAATTCCGCGACCTGTTTCCGTCGAAGGGCGCGGTCCTGGGCGGCCTCGCCCGGATCATCGACCGCACGGTGCTGGACGGCGACGCGACGGATCTCGCCGAGGAGCCGACCCGCGAGCGCCTGTTCGACGTGCTCATGCGCCGCCTCGACGCGATGACCCCCTACAAGGATGCCCTGCGGCGCATCTCCTATGCCCTGCGCGGCGATCCGCTCTCGCTCCTGGCCCTCAACGGGGTCGCCCTCAACTCCCACCGCTTCATGCTGGCGGCGGCCGGCATCAACACCGAGGGGCCCCTCGGGCGCCTCAAGCTCCAGGGCGTGGTCGTCGCCTTCGCCCGCACCGTCGAGGTCTGGCTCGACGACGAAGACCCGGCGCTGGCCCGCACCATGGCGAAGCTCGACAAGGAGATCCGCAACGGCGAGCGCTTCATGGAGCGCGCCGACGATGCCCGCCGCCTCACCGCACCGTTCCGGGCCCTCGGCCGTTCGCTCCTCGATCGCGGGTCGCGCCGGCGGAGCGACACCCGCAACGAGGACGAGGGCAATCCCCTCGGCGGCGACCCCGCCGCGGCCATCTAAAACGAGAAAGGGCCGCCCCATCGGGGCGGCCCTTCCGTCAGGCGATGGCGTGCGGATCAGCCGCCGATGCGGTCGGCGAGGACGGCCGAGTGGCCGTGCTGGTTGGCGATGTAGGGCAGTGCCTGGTTGGCGAACTCGCGACCCTGGGCGCTGTCGCCGTTGCGCGAATAGGCCTCGTAAAGGCCGAGGGTCCGGGCATCCGAGCGGGCCTGCTGGCGGGCGTAGGTGCGGTCGAACTCGCGGGCGCTGCGGGCGTTCTTGAGGCTGTCGATGCGGGCCTGACCCTCGGGGCCGATGGCGACGCGGCGGCCGGGCTCACCGGGGCTGTTGTCGACGAGGCCGACGCCGCCGAGGACGCCGCCGACGATCTTCTGGGCGATGCCGGCCGAGATGGTCACCGGGGCGAGCACGACGCCGACGGGGTTGTCGAAGCGGGTCTCGAAGGGCTGGCTGTCGGAGACGACGGTGCCGCCGGCGGTGAGCGAGGTGCCCTCGGGCAGCAAGGCCTTGGTGGTGGCCTCACGCTCGACCAGCACGTTCTTGGCGTAGTTGCGCACGTTCGGGTTGCGCGAGCGCTCCAGGGCGATGCGGCTCGACTCGATGCTGACGGCGTCGGACTTCAGGGCGGCGGAGCGGAAAGCCGAGGTGTCGCGGGCCTCGACGGAGTTGCCGTCGTATTGCGGCGCCACGCGGAACGACAGGGGCTCCTGGGCCAGCGCCGGGGTCGCGAGGGCGGCCACGGAGAAGCCGAGGGTGGCGAGAAGCTTGGTGTTGATCATGGCGGAAAATGTCCTCACGCGCCTTGATGGCGCTTGTGGTGATGGAACGTGTCGTCCGCCGGCAACGCGTTCTTAACGGGGGTGTTCCCGCAGGGGGTGCATGGCTGTGCTGCAGCGCACCAAGCTTTACCTTGCGCGGGCACGCTCCATCACGCGCCAATGCAGATGTGCAACGCGCACGGCACGCTCGGCCACAGGCCCTCTGCCCCCCTCTGGTAGTGACCCGTCACGGAACACGCTTCCCGATCGGCGCCAACCGGAAATTCGACGGTCGTTTGCGACGGCTCAGTGCGCCTCCTCCCAATTCAACGCCGCCCGCGCCTCCACCACCAGCGGCACCCGCAGCGTCAAAGCCGGCGCCGGCGCCTCGACCATGATCCGCGAAATCACCGGCAGGGCTTTGGCGACCTCGTCCTCCGGCGCCTCGAACACGAGCTCGTCGTGCACCTGCAGCAGCATGCGCACGTTGAGCTTTTCCGCCTTCAGGGCGTCCTCCATGCGGATCATCGCCCGGCGGATGATGTCGGCGGCCGAGCCCTGGATCGGGGCGTTGATGGCCTGGCGCTCGACGCTCGCCCGCTCGTTGGGGTTGTTGGAGCGGATCTGGGGGTAGTGGCACACCCGGCCGAACAGGGTGGTGACGTAGCCGAGGTCGCGGCACAGGCGTTTGGTGTCGTCGATATAGGCGCGGATGCCGGGAAAGCGCTCGAAGTACTGTTTGATGAAGGCGCCCGCCTCCTCGCGGCCGATGCCGAGGCGGTCGGCCAGCCCGAAGGCCGAGATGCCGTAGATGATGCCGAAGTTGATGGTCTTGGCGCGGCGCCGCAGGTCCGGCGTCATCTCCGTCAGGGGCACGCCGAACATGGCGCTGGCGGTGGCCGCGTGGATGTCGACGCCGTCCGCGAAGGCCTGGCGCAGCTGCGGGATGTCGGCGATGTGGGCGAGCAGCCGGAGTTCGATCTGGCTGTAATCCGCCGAGATCAGGCGGTTGCCCTCGGCCGCCACGAAGGCGCGGCGGATGCGCCGGCCCTCTTCCGTGCGGATCGGGATGTTCTGCAGGTTCGGGTCCGAGGAGGACAGCCGGCCCGTGGTGGTGGCGGCGAGCGAGAACGAGGTGTGGACCCGGTCGGTTTCGCGGTCGGCGTGCTGCTGCAGCGAATCCGTGTAGGTGGATTTCAGCTTGGCGAGCTGGCGCCACTCCAGGATCTTCTTCGGCAGTTCGTGGCCGGCCTGAGCGAGTTCCTCCAACAGGGTCGCGGGCGTCGCCCACTGGCCGGACGGCGTCTTCTTGGCGCCGGGCAGGCCCATCTTGCCGAACAGGATGTCGCCGATCTGCTTCGGGGACGACACCTGGAATTTCTCGCCGGCATCCTCCTGAATCTCCTCCTCCAGGCGCACCAAAATTTGCGAAAAGTCGCCGGACAGGCGGCTCAGCATGTTCCGGTCGACGCGGATGCCCTGCGCTTCCATGCGGGCGACCACCGCCACCAGGGGGCGCTCCAGGGTCTCGTAGACGGTGACGCGCTTCTCGGCGACGAGGCGCGGCTTCATCATCCGCCACAGGCGCAGGGTGACGTCGGCGTCCTCGGCCGCGTAGGCCGTGGCCCGGTCCAGGGGCACCCGGTCGAAGGTGGTCTTGGCCTTGCCCGTCCCGGCCACGTCCGCGAAGGTGATGGGCTGATGGCCGAGATGGCGGCGGGCGAGTTCGTCCATGCCGTGGCCGCCCTTGCCGGCATCGAGCACGTAGGAGATCAGCATGGTGTCGTCGAACGGCGCCACGTCGATGCCGTAGCGGGTCAGCACGGCGAGATCGTATTTCAGGTTCTGGCCGACCTTGAGCACGCCCGGATTCTCGAGGAGCGGCTTCAGGCGGGCGATCACCACCTTCGCGTCGATCTGGCCGGCGGCCGGCTGGAACACGTCCGACGCCGCCTTGGCGTCGCCGAACAGGTCGCCCTCCGTCGCCTGCACGGGGTCGAGGTGGCGCAGGGGGATGTAGGCCGCGCGCCCCGGCGCGACGCAGAGCGAGATGCCGACGAGGTTGGAATTGATGGCGTCGAGGGCGTCGGTCTCCGTATCGACGGCGACCACGCCCGCCTCCTCGGCCTCGGCGATCCAGGCGTCGAGTTGCTCGACGAGGCCGATGGTCTCGTAGGCCGCCGTATCGAACGGCTTGACGGACTCGGCGGCGCGGGCCGCCACGAGGTCGGCGGGCGTCGCCTCGGACGACCGGCGGGCTTTCGGCGCGGCGTCGGGCAAGCCGAACTCGGCGAAGGGATCGACCTCTTGCCCGTCTCCGGGCGGCAGCGGCACGGGATCGCCGAGGGCTTGCGCCGCGAACGGCGCGTCCTCGGCCTCGGCACGCTGGGGCAGCAGGGCTGGATCGGGCTGCACCGCCTCGGGGTCGACGTGCAGCATCGCGGCGATGCGCCGCGTCAGGGTGTTGAACTCCATGGCCTTGAGGAAGCCGACGAGTTTTTGCGGATCGGGCTTCGGCAGGCGCAGATCGTCGAGGGGCACGGGCACCGGCACGTTCTCTTCGAGCGCCACGAGACGCCGCGAGAGCCGGGCCTGATCGATGCTGGCGAGCAGGGTCTCGCGGCGCTTGGGCTGCTTGATCTCGCCGGCCCGGTCCAGGAGGGCGTCGAGGCTGCCGTATTCCTTGATCAGCGCCGCCGCCGTCTTCAGGCCGATGCCGGGGACGCCCGGCACGTTGTCGGAGGTGTCGCCGATGAGGGCCAGGGCGTCGCCGATCTGCTCGGGGGTCAGCCCCTCCCACTTGGCGATGATGGCGTCGCGGTCGAGGTTGCGCTCGGGCCGGTGGCCGGCCTTGCCCTTGGTGCCGGATTCGAAGTCGTAGAACCGCACCAGGGGGCCGACGAGCTGCATCAGGTCCTTGTCGGACGAGACGATGATGACCCCGGCGCCCCGCGCCTCGGCCTGGCGCGAATAGGTGGCGATGAGGTCGTCGGCCTCGTAGCGGATGAGCTCGATGGGCTGGAGGCCGAAGGCGCGCACGGCATCGCGCATGAGCGGCATCTGGCGCTTGAGGTCGTCGGGCGCGTCCGGCCGGTGGCCCTTGTAGTCGGGGTAGAGCTCCTTGCGGAACGAGCCCTCGGACTTGTCGAACACGATGGCCAGATGCGTCGGCATCACGCCCGCCGCCCCCTCCTGCACGAACTGGGCGATCTTGGTGCAGAACAGCCGCACGGCCCCCGTGGGCAGGCCGTCCGAGGGGCGGGTGTTGTACTTCTGGTCCTGGTTGATCGACTGGAAGTACGCGCGGAAGATGAACGACGAGCCATCGACGAGGATGATCTGATCGCCGGGGCCGACGGGAGCGGAAGCGGGCATCGTCATCGCGCGGCGGGGTCTCGCAAAGAGGGGCTCGGGGCGGCCGCGCTCACGGGGCCTGCGGTCGGCTCAGTTCAACGCGGCAGACCGCGGTGATCGGGTTCAACTGGTCGTGGACGGTCTTCCAGACGATGTCCAGGGACACCCGATGATAGGCATGTCGATAGGGGTTTCCGGCATGCGCGATGTCGCGCCAGGGGATGTCGGGGTGGCGCGCCTTGGTCTCGGCCGTAAGCCGCCGGCTCGCCTCCGAGATGATCTCGAGGCAGCGAACCACGGCATACTGCGTCAGCAGATCGGCCTCGAAGGCCGCGAACGTCAGGCCGGCGGTGAAGCGCAGGGCCGCCTCGGCGTTGGTGACGATATCCTCACACGCGTCGTATTCGCGGTCAGAAGACAGGGATGGCATCGCGCTCGATCCGTGTCCTGACCCGGTCCTTCAGAGTTTTGCGATTGGCGACATCGACCGACACGGGAAACAGGTCCGCGATGAAGTGGCAGAGGCCGACATAGGCGTAGACATCGAGCTTCAGGGCCTCGTCGAGGTCGATCACGATGTCGACGTCGCTGTCCGCATGCGCCTCGCCCCGCGCCGTCGAGCCGAACAAGGCGGCATGCCGGATTCCACGCGCCCGCAACGCACCCTCGTGGGCGCGCAAAATCTCGATGGCGGCCTCGCGTTCCATGGGCGGACCGTATCAGAACGCCCACGGTCGCTGAAGGCCCTCAGCCCGCCGCCCCCACCGTGTCGGCCATCCGGGCGTCGCGGGTGCCCAACGGCTGTTCGGGGCCGCGGGTGGTGTCGACCTCGGTCTGGTGCTCCATCTCGGCGTTGATCTCGGCGCCGACCAGCACGATGGTGGTGGAGATCCAGATCCAGGTCATGAAGCCGATGGCGGCGCCGAGGGACCCGTAGGTCTCGTTGTACTTGCCGAAATTGGCGACGTACCACGAGAACCCAAGCGAGGTCGCGAGCCAGGCGATGCCGGCGATGGCGCTGCCCCAGGTCACCCAGCGCCAGCGCGGCGCGTCCCGGCTCGGGCCGTAACGGTAGAGTAGAGCGAGGCCGCCCAGCACCGCGAGGAGCAGTACCGGCCAGCGCAGGAGGGCGATGTACCAAGCCTCGGTGCTCAGGCCGACGATGCCGATCACCGCCGGGACGACGACGATTCCCACCAGAGCCAGGACCACAAACAGCAGGGCGCCGGCGGTGAAGGCCAGCGAGCGCAGGTTGAGCCAGACGAAGTTGCGGGTCTCGCGTTCCTCGTAGACGACGTTGAGGGCGGCAAACACCGCCTTCATGCCGCCGTTGGCGCTCCACAGCGACAGGGCGATGCCGGTGAAGAAGGTGAGGCCGAGGGTGGTGTCGCCCTTCTCGGCGATGCGCTTGACCTGATCGCCGACGATCTCGAGGGCGCCCGACGGCATGATGCCCTGGAGATTCTGGAGATGGTCGTTGATGGTGGCGACATCGGCGAACAGGCCGTAGCAGGAGACCAGGGCCGCCACCGCCGGGAAGATCGCGAGCAGCACGTAGAAGGTCACGCCCGCCGCCACCGACACGATGGCGTTCTCTGAGATGTCGTGGAACACCCGCAGGCCGATATCCTTCCAGCCCTTGGCGGGGATCTCGGAGGGTTTCGCCGCCTGCCGGCCGCGCTCCGGCTCGGCTCGGGCGACCGCCCTGGCGTCGCCGCCCGCGTGGGAGGGCGACGGCTCGCGAGTCGGGTCGCCCGGCAGGGCCGAACCGCTTGCGCGTGACGTCGCCGCCCCCTGTGTCGGCCCCTGCGAAGCGCCCCGGCGCGGCAGCACCACGAGGCCGACGAGGGCCGTCGCCAGGGCCAGGGTCCAGATCATTGTCGGGCCGGTCGACGCCGCATCGAGGGAGCTTTGGACGTCGTCGCGCTCGGCCATGCCAGTGTCCTTCCGGGCACCGACCAGACGTCGGCACGTTCCCCCTCGACAACAGCGTCGAAGTCACGGAAGTTTCACGCGAACGTGAATTCAAGATGCAGTTTCATGGCCTGCACGCCCAAGGTCCCCCCGAGGGTTCCGCCGGATTTCCCCACGCCGTGCCCGTAGGAGCCTGGAACAGCGCTTGCCCCTGGGGGCGACACGCGCCAAGGGGCAATAACACCCGGCGCATCAGCAGGCGCAGCAGAACGCCAGGGATGCGACCGGCAGCCCGATCCCATCGACAGGAGAGCCCTCCCCCGTGCCGCACGCGACCGAGCTGATCGCCATCATCGCCCTAGGCCTCGTGCTCGCCTTCATCTGCGGGATGGCGGCGCAGCGCCTGCGCCTGCCGCCCCTCGTCGGCTACCTCATGGCGGGCGTCCTCGTCGGCCCCTACACGCCGGGCTTCGTCGGCAACGGCCAGCTCGCCGGCCAGCTCGCCGAAATCGGCGTAATCCTGCTGATGTTCGGCGTCGGCCTGCACTTCTCCATCAAGGACCTGATGGCGGTGCGCACCATCGCCCTGCCGGGGGCCATCGTGCAGATCGCGGCGGCCACCGCCATGGGCGGCGGCCTCGCCTGGGCCTGGGGCTGGGGCGTCGGCGCCGGCCTCGTCTTCGGCCTCGCCCTGTCGGTGGCGAGCACCGTGGTGCTGCTGCGCGCCCTGGAGGAACGGCGGCTGCTCGACAGCGACAAGGGCCGCATCGCCGTGGGCTGGCTCATCGTCGAGGACCTCGCCATGGTGCTGGCCCTGGTGCTGCTGCCGGCCCTGGCTCCCTCGCTCGGCGGCGTCGGGGACGGCGTGGCGCACCATGCCGGTGACGGCAACATCTGGCTCACCCTCGTGCTGACCCTCGCCAAGGTCGCGGTCTTCGCCGTGGTGATGTTGGTCGGCGGGCGCCGCGTCGTGCCCTGGCTCCTCGATCAGGCGGCCCGCACGGGTTCGCGCGAGCTGTTCACCCTCGCGGTCCTGGCGCTGGCGCTCGGCATCGCCTTCGGCTCGGCGGAGCTGTTCGGCGTCTCGTTCGCGTTGGGCGCCTTCTTCGCCGGCATGGTGCTGGCCGAATCCGACCTCAGCCATCAGGCGGCCGCCGATTCCCTGCCCCTGCAGGACGCGTTCGCGGTCCTGTTCTTCGTCTCCGTGGGCATGCTGTTCGATCCCGGCATCCTCATCCGCGAGCCGCTCTCGGTGCTGGCCGTGCTGGGCGTGATCCTCATCGGCAAGTCAGTGGCGGCGGTGGCCATCGTGCTGGCGTTCCGGCATCCCCTCGGGACGGCGCTCACCATCGCGGCGAGTCTGGCCCAGATCGGCGAGTTCTCGTTCATCCTCGTCAGCCTCGGCCTGTCGCTGAAGCTCCTGCCGACGGAGGGGCGCGACCTGATCCTCGGCGGCGCGATCCTGTCCATCACCCTCAACCCGCTGTTCTTCGCCCTCACGGATTGGATCGGGCGGTCGGTGGCCGCCCGCCCGACCCTCGCCGCCCGCTTCGAACGGCGGGGCGTGGACGCCCTCGCCGCCAAGATGGAGGCAATCCCGAAGCGCGGCCACGCCATCGTCGTCGGCTACGGCCGCGTCGGCAGCACCATCGGCAAGGCCTTCGCCGCCTGGGACCTGCCCTACATCGTCATCGACCGCGACCGGCGCCGGGTGCTGGACCTGCGCAAGGACGGCATCGAGGCGGTGTTCGGCGACGCCACGGCACCCGGCATCCTGCACGCCGCCGATATCGAGGCGGCACGGATCATCGTCATCGCGACGCCGGAGCCGCACACGGCCCGCCGCCTCGTCGAGCTCGCCCGCGAGATGAGCCCGGGGATCGACACCCTGGTGCGGACCCACAGCGACACGGAGCGGCGCTACTTCGAGGAGCAGGGCGTCGGCCTCGTCCTCATGGCCGAGCGAGAGCTCGCCTTCGGCATGACCCTCTACGCCCTGCGCAGCCTCGGCCTGAAGGAGGGCGACGCCCGCATCTTCGTGGACAGCACCCGCGTGGAGAGCCGCTCGGCCCCCGCCGAAGCCGCCATCGACCACGGCGTCCCGGAACTCCGCCCGCACAAGGAGGATGCGGCCGAGGGGTGAGCGGGCGCTCCTGCCCTGCGCCGCGCGGGCAAGGCCTGCGCAGGCCCACCGGCGTCGCCCTCGCCGACGTCGACAACGAGCCCTGGACCGGCCCCGTCGCTCCGGGCCTCACGGTCATCGTGCAGCCCGTCGCCGAGATCGGTACCCGGGCCCCATGCTCCTGTTCGAACGGATCGCGGCGCCCCGCAGACCTGCCGCCTCGTCCGCCTGCGCCCACGAACTTTCACGCTGAGCGTGTCCGGGCGACGATCGCACCCCGGCGGCGGCGATCTTTGGAAGCACATCCTCAATCCGACTGACTAGGATCGCCGTATCGAAAAGGCCGGTGCCGTTTCGGTCGTGAGGGTCCCGTATCGTGACGATGTTCATTCCCGCTTCCACGAGATCACCCGTCCCATGCCCGGGCCCGGCCGGTGCGGACTCGGATTCGGAGAACTCGACAGGGAGGCCCGTCGGCCATGGGAAGCGACTATCCTGATCGCGAGGCGCGCACGCGCATCCTGGACTTCGGACGCCTCGAGCGAACCGGCGCGTCCCACCGCTCCGAGGGCGCGGGACCGCGGCGGCGCCGGGCCTATGCGCGGGCCGGATACTTCGCCGCCATTGAGGATGGGCTGATGCCCGACGAGATCCGGCAGATCCTGGCCGGGCGCACCCTGGTGGACGCCTTTCCGGTCTGGAACGGCGAGAGCCTCGCCGCCTACGCCGAACGGGCGGTGGCCGAAATGATGGTTGCCTACCTCGGCGAGGGCGGCGCACACTCGGCCCTCCTACGGGATGGACCGGCCTGAGGGCGCCGCCTCGCATCCGCAACGACAACACGGCTGACGCCCCGAATGACGCCCCACGACGATATCCTGTCCGCCATCGGCGGCACGCCGCTCGTCCGGCTGGCGCGCGCCTCGGACGAGACCGGCTGCACCATCCTGGGCAAGGCCGAGTTCCTGAATCCCGGCCTGTCGGTGAAGGACCGCGCCGCCCTGTCCATCGTGCGGGACGCGGAGGCGCGCGGCCTGATCCGGCCCGGCGGCACCATCGTCGAGGGCACCGCCGGCAACACCGGCATCGGCCTCGCCCTCGTCGCCGCCGTGCGCGGCTACCGCACGGTCATCGTCATCCCGGAGACCCAGTCGGCCGAGAAGAAGCAGACCCTGCGGCTGGCCGGCGCCCGCCTCGTCGAGGTGCCGGCGGTGCCGTTTTCCAATCCGAACAACTACGTCCACGCCGCGCGCCGCCTCGCCGCGGCGCTCAGTGCCACGGAGCCGGCGGGCGCCTTCTTCGCCGACCAGTTCGACAACGTCGCCAACCGGCGGGCCCATGTGGAGACCACCGGCCCGGAGATCTTCGCCGGCACGGGAGGCGCCGTCGACGGCTTCGTCTGCGCGGCGGGCACCGGGGGGACGCTGGCCGGGACGGCGGAAGCTCTGCGCGCCCTGAAGCCCGGCGTGCGGATCGCCCTGGCCGATCCCGACGGCTCGGCGCTCCACGCCTACTACACGGACGGGGCGCTCAAGGCCGAGGGCTCGTCGATCACCGAAGGCATCGGCCAGGGCCGGGTGACGCGCAACCTCGAAGGCTTCCGGCCCGACCATTCCTATCGCATTCCCGACGCCGAGGCCCTCGACCACGTCTTCGGCCTCATGCGCGACGAGGGCCTCAGCCTCGGCGGCTCGTCGGGGATCAACGTCGCGGGAGCGGTACGGCTCGCGCGCGAACTGGGGCCGGGCCACACCATCGTGACGATCCTGTGCGACGGGGCCGCCCGCTACGCCTCGAAGCTGTTCAACATCGCGTTCCTGCGCGAGCGCGGCCTGCCGGTCCCAGGCTGGCTCGAAGCGACGCCGGACGCGCTTCCCGAGTGGCGGGCCTGATCGCCGTGGAACCGCGGCCCGAAGCGGCCTATCTCGGCCGGGCGCGACATCCCGTCGAATTCGAGGGCATCAGGTATGGACACACCGACAGGCCACGGCCGCTACGGCTACAGCGCCCTGCCCGATCGGCCGGTCTACGATTGGCCCGGGGGCAAGCGCCTGGCCGTCTACGTCGCCCTCAACCTCGAGACCTTCGACTTCGGATCGGGACTCGGGGCCGAGCTCGCCCCCGGCGGGCCGCAGCCGGACGTGCTCAACTACGCCTGGCGCGACTGGGGCAACCGCGTCGGCGCGTGGCGGATGAAGGCCCTGTTCCACGCGCTCGCCCTGCCGGCGAGCGTGCTGGTCAACAGCCGGCTCTACGACGATTGCCCCGGCCTCATCGAGGCGTTCCGGGCGCGCGGCGACGAGATCGTCGGCCACGGCCGCACCAATGCCGAGCGCCAGGGCACCCTGGACGAGGCGGCCGAGCGGGCCCTCATCGCGGAGGCCACGCGGACCCTGGCCCGGCACGAGGGCAGGCCGCCCGCCGGCTGGCTCGGCCCGTGGATCTCGCAGTCGCCGGTCACGCCCGATCTCCTGGCAGAGGCCGGCTACCGCTACCTCCTCGACTGGGCACACGACGACCAGCCGGTCTGGTTCGCGACGCGCGGGGGCGGGCGCATCCTATCGGTGCCGTACCCGCAGGAACTGAACGACATCCCGGCCATCGTCGCCCGCAAGGACACCGGGCGCCAGTTCGCCGAAGCCATCGTCGACGGTTTCGACGCGATGCTCGAGCAGTCCCGGACCGCGCCCCTGGTCATGGGCATCGCGCTCCATCCCTACATCGTCGGCCAGCCCCATCGTCTCAAGCCCCTGCGCACGGCCCTGGAGCACATCGCCCGGCACCGGGACGACATCTGGCTCACCACCGCCGGGGCCATCGCCGATCACGTCGCTTCCCTGTCCGCGGCCTGAGGCCGGGAGGCGCCGGTCGGGGGATCGGCCGGCCTCGGCCGGCGCATCTTTCCGACCGCCTTTTTCACGTGAAATGGTTAGCGAGGCCTTCGCGCACCGGGCGGCCGCCGGCTCTTCGGCATCGGTCGCCTCGCGCGACCGGGTGCCGACAGGGGCCGGTCGCGGCCCGGCAGGCGCCCTGCACCATGTCGGAATTGGATGCGCGACCTAGATGGAGGGCACGCCACTCTCCGCAGGAGCCCCTGCCCGATGCACCCATCCCGACGCGCGATCCTCGCCGGCACCGGCCTTCTCCCCCTGGCGCCGCTCCTCGGCCCCGCTATCCGGCCCGCGCGGGCGGAGCCCGCCGGCCTGATCCGCCGGCCCATCCCGTCCTCCGGCGAGATGCTGCCCGTCCTCGGCATCGGCACCTCGCGCCGCTACGAGGTCGAGCCGACCGCGGAGAAGGTCGCCCCCCTGCGCGAGGCGGTGCGGCGGTTCGTGGCGCTCGGCGGCTCGGTGATCGACACGGCGCCGAGCTACGGCACGGCCGAGGACGTGCTCGGCCTCATCCTCCCGCAGGACGGCCTGCGCGAAAAGGTGTTCCTGTGCAGCAAGGTCGGCACGCCCGGCCGCGAAGCCGGCCTCGCCGAGATCGAACGCTCGTTCAAGCGCCTGAACACACCGGTGATCGACCTCGTCGCCGTCCACAACCTCATCGACCCGGCCTCGAACCTCGCGACCCTCCGGGACCTGAAGGCGCAAAAGCGTATCCGCTACGTCGGCGTCACCGTGTGGCGCGACAATCAGTTCGCCGACCTCGAAGCCGTGATGAAGCGCGAGACCCTCGATGTCATCCAGGTGAACTACGCCCTCGACGATCGACTGGCCGCCCAGCGCATCCTGCCGCTCGCCGCCGAGCGCGGTGTGGCCGTGATGGTCAACGTGCCGTTCGGGCGAGACCGCCTGTTCAAGGCCGTCCAGGGCCGCGACCTGCCGCCCTGGACCGCCGAGTTCGACTGCGCGAGCTGGCCGCAATTCTTCCTCAAATACGTCCTCGCCCACGAGGCCGTGACCTGCCCGATCCCCGGCATGGCCAAGGCGGCCTATGTCGAGGACAACCTCGGTGCCGCGCGCGGCCGGATGCCCGACGCCGCCCAGCGTGCCCGAATGGAGGCCTATGTCGATGCGCTCTGAGATCATGTCCCGCCGGGCGGCCCTCGCCCTCGCCACGTCCCTCGCCCTGAGCGGGCCCGCCTGGGCCCAGACCGCCCCGCCGCCGGCCCGCATCGGGATCGTCGGCGCTGGCAACATCGGCGGCACCCTCGGCGGCCTGTGGGCGAAGGCCGGCCACGAGGTCATGGTGTCCTCGCGCCACCCCGAGGAGCTGAAGGGCCTCGTCGAGAGCCTCGGCCCCAAGGCCCGCGCCGGCACCCCGGCCGAGGCCATCGCCTTCGGCGACGTCGTTCTGATCGCCGTGCCCTACAAGGCCTATCCGCAACTGAGCGCCGACCATGGCGCCGCCCTCCAGGGCAAGACCGTGATCGACGCCGGGAACGCCACCGAGGCCCGCGACGGTGCGGTCTACGCCGAGGTGAAGGAGAGCGGCATCGCGGCGGTCTCGGCCAAGTACCTGCGCGGTGCCCGGATCGTGCGCGCCTTCAACGCGGCGAACTACAAGGTGTTCGCCAAGAACAGCAACCGCGACGGCGCCCGCATGGCGATCCCCATGGCGGGGGACGACGCCGAGGCCCTGGCCACGGTCTCCAAGCTCGTCACGGATGCGGGCTTCGATCCGGTGATCGTCGGACCCCTCGCGAAAGCGGACGGCTTCGCCATGGGCTCGCCGGGCTTCGGCCACGACCTCACCGCCCCGGAATTGAGCACGCGCCTCGGGGTCACGCGTTGAGCAGCCCCGGCGGGGTCGATCCCGTCCCCGTCGATGGCGGGGGCCGGGCGACCCACTGGCTCGGGCGCCTCGTCGACGTCCGGCCCGGCGAGGTTCCGGCGCTGGCGTGGTCCTGGGCCTACATCTTCTCGATCCTGGCCGCCTACTACGTCCTGCGCCCGATCCGGGACCAGATGGGCATCGCCGGCGGCCTCGAGAACCTGCCCTGGCTGTTCACCGGTACGCTTGTGGGCATGCTCGCCCTCAACGTGCCCTTCGCCTGGTTGGTGAAGACCCTGCCGCGCGCCCGGTTCGTGCCCCTGACCTACCGGTTCTTCGCCGCC
Organism: Methylobacterium sp. WL69; assembly: GCF_008039485.1. Taxonomy (NCBI): domain Bacteria; kingdom Pseudomonadati; phylum Pseudomonadota; class Alphaproteobacteria; order Hyphomicrobiales; family Methylobacteriaceae; genus Methylobacterium; species Methylobacterium sp. WL69. The sequence continues at coordinate 59,607 of NZ_VRUZ01000002.1, forward strand.
AACATCCTCCTGTTCGCCGCCGCCCTCTACCTCGCCGGCCCCGAGGGCGATGTCTGGATCGGGCGGGCGTTCTTCATCTGGCTGTCGATCTTCAACCTGTTCGTGGTCTCGGTGTTCTGGGCCACCATCGTCGACGTGTTCTCCACCGAGCAGGGCAAGCGCCTGTTCGGATTCATCGCCGCCGGGGCGACGCTCGGCGCCATCGCGGGCTCGGCCACCACGGCGATCCTCGCCCGCGACGTGCCGACCTGGGTGCTCCTCGTTGGTGCGGCCGTGCTGCTGGAGGTGGCGGTGTTCAGCATGCGCGGCCTCGCCCGCCTGTCGGACCGCCTGCACCAGCGCCCCGTGGCCGGGGACGCGGGCCCGGCCGATGCCATCGGCGGCAGTGCCTTCGCGGGCATCACCCGGACGTTCCGCTCGCCCTATCTCCTCAACATCGGCCTGTTCCTGCTGCTGTTCTCCGTGACCTCGACGTTCCTGTATTTCGAGCAGGCCGGCATCGCCAAGAAGAGCTTCCCCGATCGCGGCGCGCAGACGGCGTTCTTCGCCACCGTCGATCTCCTGGTCAACGGGTTGACGCTGGGCGTGCAGTTCTTCCTCACGGGGCGGATCGTCCGGCGCATCGGCGTCGGCCCGAGCCTCGCCCTCCTGCCGGCGGCCAGCATCCTCGGGTTCGCGGCCCTGGCCGTGTCGCCGACCATCACCGCCATCGTGGTGTTCCAGGTGCTGCGCCGGGCCGGCAACTTCGCCATTGCCCGGCCGATCCGCGAGGTCCTGTTCACCGTCGTGCCGCGCGAGGATCGCTACAAGGCCAAGAACTTCCTCGACACCGTGGTCTATCGCACCGGCGACCAGATCGGCGCCTGGTCGTTCGCCGGGATCGCGGCCCTCGGACTCGGCTCGACGGCCGTCGCCGTGACGGCGGTACCGCTCTCCATCGCATGGCTCGTCAACAGCCTCTGGCTCGGCCGCCGCCAGGAGGCGCGGCAACGGGAGAGCGAGGCGCAAGCCGAGGCATCGAGCCCGTAGCGGAACGGCCCGCTGCAACCGGAGGGATACGCGGCTCCACGGTCGGATAGGTCGCGGTGCGACCGGACCTCCGCCGCGACGCGGGCCGCGGGCTACGTCCCGTTCGCGGAGGGGGCCGAGAGCTTCGCCAGGAACGGCAGGGCCGATTCCTCCGCCGCACGCTCGATGGCGCGATAGTGGGCCACGACGTCGGCGCCGAACGGCGAAAGGCGCGCGCCGCCCCCGGACTTGCCGCCGATCTGTGCATCGACGACGGGCCTGCCGAAGCCCTTGTTCATCGCTTCGACCAGCATCCACGCGCGGCGATACGACATGCCGAGCGCCCGGCCCGCCGCCGAGATCGAACCATGCTCCGCGATCATCTCGAGCAGGTGCACCTTCCCGGGGCCGACCCGATGGTCGGGACCGAGATCGATGCGGATACTCAAGCGTGCCATCGACTCTCCTCGTGCGTCGGCGCACCGCTGTCCGGTGGCGCCCTCGCGCTTTCATCATGTCGCGATGCCGGGATGGGGTTGCGACCAGCCCGTCGCTTTATGGTCCGGACCATACGCCGCCGGGAATCGCCGGCCTGCGATCTCCATGACCGAACACGCCCGACCCCTGCGGCCCCAGCAGTACCGTGGGGGGACGCGGTGCCGGCCCGGATGACGGGAGGTGCGCGGGATTACCCGGTCCTGCCGGCTCAAGGGGCGACAAGCATATCTTCAGGATTCGGACCTACCCTCGGGCCATGGTCCGAGGCCGGGTCGGTGTGCGTTCTCCCGGCGATGTCACTCACGGGCTCGACCGTCGCCATGCTCGAACACGATGGTCACGGCGTCGCCCAGTGGCCCTTCGGACCCCGCGCGCCGGACGCGCTGCGCCCGGCGACGCTGCCCGACGGCCGCCCCTGGCCCAGCATCCACGTCCTCACCCCGGCGGCGCCCGACGCCCCCGGGCTTGAGGCCACGGACGCCTCGGTGGCCGCCCAGAATTATGCGCCCCTGCATCACCACCATGTCCCGCCGGGGCCGGACGCGACGGCCTCCGTCGAAGTCCTGCTGTCCGATCCGTCCGTCGATTACGTCCTCGTCCTGCGGGCCGGCGACCTCCTGGCGCCAGGCGCCCTGACCGCCCTCGGTCTGGAAGCGATCCTGGACGGCGGCCCCTCCGCGGGCCCGGACGTGGTGGCCGGCTTGCGCGTCGTATTCGACCGAGGGGTTCTCGGCGGGGTGCTCGGCCTCGATGCCATCGCGCAGGCCCCCGGCCCCCTCGACGGCGGCGGGGTCCCGGACGGCTCCCTGGCGGCGTTCACCGGCGGCGAGTGCCTCCTGGCGCGGGCGGCGATCCGCCGGGCGGGCGGCCTCGACCTCGCGCGGGCGCGCCCGGTGGCCGACCTGTGGCCCCGCCTCGCGGGCGCGCGCCTCGCGCGGATCGGGCGACCGGTCCTGCTGCAGCATGCCCCCGGCGGACGGTCCTCGCTGACGCCGCCGCATCCGGGGCTCGCCATCGCCACCCTCACCGACCACGGCGCCGGCGGCGGCGCCGGCATCGCCCATCGGCGCCTGGCCGAGGCGCTGATCCTCTCGGGCCACCGGGTGACGGACTTCCGGCTGGCCGACGAGGCCGTTCCGGCGGGGGCCGAGTGGCAGGACCGGTTTCCCCGGACCGAGGCCGCCATCCGCGACGGCGCCTACGATCTTCTCCTCGTGGGCAACATCCACGGCGCCACCCGCCGGCCGAACGTCCTCGCGCGCCTCGGGCGGCACCTGCCCGTCGCCCTCGTGATGCACGACCTGTTTCCCCTGACCGGGCGCTGCGCCTTCCCGTGCGGATGCGCCCTCATCGCTACGGGCTGCGACGCGCGCTGCCCGACCTCGACGCAGTATCCCCACCTCGCCCCGTCCCGGATCGCCGGAATCTACGCGGAGAAGCGGGCGCTGCTGGCCGAGCCCGGCGGGCCCCTGCTCCTGGCGAACTCCGCCTGGACCCTCGCCTACACCCGCGCCTGCGCCCCCGCCGGCGCCGCCATCGCCCGCATCGACCTCGCCTTCCCCACGGGGGCGTTCCGGCCGGGGGACCGGGCGGCCCTGCGCCGGCGCCTCGGCCTGCCCGCCGACGGCGTGCTGGTGATGTTCGCCGCCGTCATCGCCGACGCGCCCGGCAAGGGGTTCGCGGATCTGGCCGCGACCCTGCGCCGGGTCGCCCGGCCGGGCGTCGGCTTCGTCGCCGTGGGGCGCCTCGACGACCCGGCCGCCCTCGGCCTGCCCGACCTCGTGGCCGTCGGGCCCATCGGCGACGAGGCCGGCCTGGCGCAATGGTACGGCGCCTGCGACATCTACGTCACTGCGAGCCTCAACGAGACCCTGGGGCAGACCCCCGTGGAGGCCGGCCTGTGCGGGATCCCCACCGTCGCCTACCGGGCCTCCGGCCTGACCACGGCGGTGATCGACGGCGTCTCGGGCATCCTCGTGCCCCAGGTCCCCGGCGCCCTCGCCGACGCCCTCGCGAAGCTCATCGACGATGCGCCCCTGCGCCGGCGCATGGGCGCCTATGCGCGCATCGCCCTGGAGAACCGGTTCAGTCACGCCTCGGCCGCCCTGCGGTTCAACGACGTCCTGCGCGCGCACGGCCTCCTGCCCGCCGCCGCCGACGGGCGCCTGCGCTTCTCCCCGGACCTGCTCGGGCGGTTCGCCTTCGCGCGGGACCGGCACCCCGGCGAGAGCGGCACCGTGCCGGCCCCCTCCCCCGCGCCGATCCGCATGCTGCGCCGGGCCAAGCGCGCGGTTCTCGGCCGGGACCTGCCCCTCTGGCTCCGGCGCGGCCTCTACGTCAGCAGCCTCCTCGCGGGCCCCCTGAGACGGAACAGATCATGAGGCGCCGCCGATGAGCACCGATCCCTCGCCGCGCCGGGTCTATCTCGACCTGACCAACCTGCGCGGCCACGTCACCGGCATCGAGCGGATCGCCCTCGACCTGTTCGCCCCGGAGAACCTCGCGCCGCACGCGGTCCGCCCCGTTCGCAGCCGCAGCCTGCCCGGGATGGTGCTGACCCAGCATGTCGGCCTGCCGGCCCGCGCGCTCGCCGACCGCTCCGCCCTGTTCGTCTTCCCCGGCTTCCCCCCGGGCCCCCTGTCCGTCGCCCTCGGCGACCGCTGCATCGCCTACGTCCACGACACCTTCCTGCTGACCCGGCCCGAGGACCTGAGCTGGAAGAGCCGGCTCTACATGGCGCCGAGCTTCGCCTTCGCCATGCGCTTCGGGCGCCGCTTCCTCGTCAATTCCCGCACCACCGGCGCGGCCGTGCGGGACGTGTGCCGGCGCGAAGCCCTCGTGGCCCTGCTGCGGCCGGCGGTGCGCGACGTGTTCGGCCTCGCCGGGATGGCCGGAACGGCGGCCTACGACCCGGGGCGCCCGCTGCGGCTGCTCGCCATCGGTACCATCGAGCCGCGCAAGGATTACCCGGCGGCCATCGCCATCGTGGCGGCCCTCAACGCCGCCGGCATCCCGGCGGAGCTGCACGTGGTCGGGCGGATCGGCTGGGGCCGCCACGCCTTCCTCGACGCGCCGCCCCCCTTCCTGACCCTGCACGGCTACGTCGACGATGCCGGCCTGCGCCGCCTAGCCGAGAGCTGCCACCTTCTGCTGTCCACCTCGAAGGCCGAGGGCCTCGGCCTGCCGCTCCTCGAAGTCCAGCATGGAGGGCTGCCCGTCGTCGCCCCGGAGGGCGCGGTGTTCTCGGAGGTCTTGGGGTCCTCCGCCCTGTTCATCGCACCGGACGATCCGGCGGACTCGGCCCGGCGCATCGCCGCCTGGGCGCGCACCCGGCTCCCCGGAGCGACGGCGGCGGCACGGGCCAACGTCGCGCGCTGGAACCGGCTCGCGGCGGGGGACGCGGCGCGCTTCCGCGACTTCCTCGACCGCGGGCCGGCCGCCTACGCGGACGACCCGGACGGCGTGGTGCCGGCACGCTGAGGCCGGTGACGGCGGACGTCCATCACGTCAGACTTCGGTCACCATACCGACGCATCGTCGCCGTTGCGCACAGGAATTTGCGGGGTCGCCGAGCGCCCGATAGCCTCTTCTTATACCGGGCCGTCCCTAGTCTTCGGTGGTGATCGCAGCAGGTTCGACGGGGCCTCCTCGGGGCCCCGGCGTGTCCGGCTCCGATGGGGCCGCGGGGCGGCCGGAACGGGGCGAGCTGGCATGCCGACTGCGAATCACCCCGCATCCACGCCGACGCCTGAGGTTTCCGTGCCGGATCGGCACAGAAATTCGGAGGACCGGTGTGGGGCGCGGGGCGCGATGCCCCGGGGACGGGACGGTCGGGGACGGGACAGATGTTCGACTTCGGGACTACGGTACGCGGCGAACCCATCGTGATGGAACGCGCATCCTCGGCGCCCGACGCCGCAATCATCCTGCGGCGGCTCCGCCGGGGCGCCGGCCTCATCGTACTGTCCGGGGTGATCGCGGTGGTCCTGGCGGTGGCCGGGCTCGGGGTCCTGACGCCGACCTACACCTCGGTGCTCCAGGTCCTCGTCGACCCCACGGATCTCGCCGTCATCGCCAACGACCTCAGCACCCGCTCGCCGCAGGCCGACAGCGGCGTCTCCATCGCCGAGAGCCAGGCGCGGGTGATCCAGTCCGACAGCGTCCTGCGCCGGGTGGTGGAACGCCTCCACCTCGCCGAGGACCCGGAATTCGTCCGCGAACCCTCGACGAACCCCGTCGTCGTCGGCGTGAAGGACCTCCTCGGCCTCGACCCGCCGGCCGCCAGCCGCGACGCCGTCAACATCGCCCTCGATACCCTGCGGACCAAGCTCGGCGTGCGCCGGGCGGAGCGGACCTTCGTCATCGACGTCTACGTCCAGACCTTCGATCCGGAGAAGTCGGCGCGCATCGCCAACGCCATCGGCGACGCCTACTTCGCCGAAGACGCCCGCGCCCGGACCGAGGCGGCCCGGCGCGCCTCCGATGCCCTCGGCGGCCGGCTCGTCAGCCTGCGGCGCGGCGTCGAAGAGGCCGAGGGCAAGGTGATCCGCTACCGGGAATCGAACAAGCTCGTGACCACGAGCGGCCGCCTCCTCAGCGACCAGCAGCTGAGCGACCTCAACCAGCAGCTCGTCACCGCCACGATCCGCACGGCCGAGGCCCAGTCCCGCCTCGATCAGGCCAAGCGCATGCGCACGGCCGAGGCCGGCACGGCCCTGCCCGAAATGCTGCAATCCCTCGAGATGCAGAACCTGCGGCAATCCTACGCCACCCTGTCGCGCAACACCGCCGAACTCGCGACCCGCCTCGGCGAGCGCCACCCGGCCATGGCCGAGCAGTATGCCCAGCAGCGCGACCTCCAGCGCCTCATCCAGCGCGAGAAGGAGCGGATCATCGACACCTCGCAGAAGGACTACGACCGGGCCTCGGCCAGCGAGGCCGCCGTGCGGAAAAGCCTCGAGCGGGCCAAGGTCGAGACCGCCGGAAACGACCGGGCCAATGTCGGCCTGCGTGAGCTCGAGCGCGAACTCGAATCGCGGCGGGGGGTCTACGAGACCTTCCTGAAGCGCTCGCGCGAGACCTCCGAGCAGGAGCGGCTCAACAGCTCCAACGTCCGGGTGATCTCGGCCGCGACCCCGGCCCGCCTGCGCAGCTGGCCGCCCTCGCCCAAGGTGGTGCTGCCCCTCGCCCTCGCCCTCGGACTCGCCCTCGGTGCCGGCCTCGCCCTCATGCGGGGTGCCAGCCGCGACCGCCGGGACGAGGCGACACGGATGCCCGCGCCCCTCGGTGCCCGGAGTTTTCGCGCCATCGACGCCTGAACCCCATCCGGAGGCGCGGTCGTCAGGCCAGCCGCATGGTGGCGATGCCGGCGACGATGATCACGGCCGCCACGGCGCGGGCCGCGACCAGGGGCTCCTTGAGCAGCACCACGGCGATGAGGGTGGCGAACAGCACGCTGGTTTCCCGCGTCGCCGCCACGAGGGCGATGGGCGCCACCGTCATCGCCCAGATGGCGATCCAGTAGGAGCCGAGCGCCAGGAGGCCGCCGCCGAGGCCCGGCAAGGCAAGGCCGCGCGCGAGCCCCAGGACGCCGCGCCCCCGGGTCCACAGGACGTAGAGCGGCAGGGGTACGGCGTCGATGACGAAGAGCGCCGCCGCGTAGGCGTGCGGATCGTCGGCGGCCCGCGCCCCGAGCCCGTCCACCAGGGTGTAGCCGGAGATGAGGATGCCCGTCAGCAGGGCGAGGCCGAGGCCCGTCCGGCTCAGGGGCTTCCCGCCGCCCTTGGCCAGGGCCATCAGGGCGACGCCGGCGCACAGGACGACGATGCCGGCGGCGGCGAGCGGCGCCACCGGCTCGCGTAGGACCGTCAGGGACGCGAGCGCCGTCAGCAGGGGCGCGCTGCCCCGGGCGATGGGATAGACCTGTCCCATGTCGGCGTGGCGGTAGGCCTCGGCGAGGGCGACGTAGTAGCCGAGATGCAGGACAATGGACCCGGTGAGCCAGGGCCATGCGGCCGGCACCGGCCATCCGAACCAGACCAGAGCCGGCAGAGCGAACAGGCCGGCGGACGCCGAGATCAGCGCCATGGTGAGGATCGGTTCGAGGTTGAGCTTGGCCGCCGCGTTCCAGCCCGCATGCATGCAGGCGGCGGCGAGCACCATGGCGAAGACCGGCAGGCTCATGCCGGTGGTGACGAGGTTCTCCACGCGTCCGCAGCTCCGCTCCGGCCGCCCGAACCGGCGCGGCCGGGCCCAGACCTAGGCCACGTCCTCAACGAAAGGAAGCGAAAAACCACAAAAAACCACATCATGGGACGACGATGACTTCAAGACCGCGCGCCGTCAGGGCGGCCGCCATCGCGGCCGGCGGGGCGGCATCGACGATGAGCCCGCTGCCGGCCGGGATCGGCGCGAGGCGGATCGGGGTGAGGCGGCCGAACTTGGTGCGGTCGGCCACGACGTAGCCGCGCGCCGCCGAGGCCAGCATGGCGATGCGCAGCTCCGTGGGGAGCGGCGCGAAGTCCGTGATCTCGCCGTCCGGGGCGATGCCGCCGGCGCCGACGAAGGCGAGATCGACGCGAAACCGCGCCAGGGCGGCCACGGCCTCGGAACCGAAAGCGGCCTCGTCCGAGGCCTCGACGGCGCCGCCGAGGATATGGACCCGGAGGCCGGGCACCCGGCACAGGACGAGGCCGACGGGCAGGCTGTTGGTGCAGACCGTCACGCCCGTGCGCGGCACGGCGTCGAGGACGGGATCGAGGCCCGCGAGGGCGTGGGCCACCGCCAGGGTCGTCGCCCCGGAATCGAGCACCACCACCATCCCGTCCTCCACCAGGCGCGCCGCCGCCCGGCCGATGGCGGCCTTGCCCTCGGGGTTGTCGCGCGCCCGCACGGCGAGGGCCGGCTCGTCGGCCCGGCGGGTGGCGCCGCCGTGGACGATGGCGAGGCGTCCGCGCTCGGCGAGATGCTTGAGGTCGCGCCGGATGGTCTCGCGGGAGACGGAGAACCGCGCCGCCATGGCCTCGACGCTGACGCTGCCCTCGGTGCCGAGGCGCGCCAGGATCTCGTCCTGGCGCCGGGCCGCCAGGGTGCGGGGTTCGGCGCCGACGGAAGCGTCCCTCATCGGTCGGTCGCGGCGAGGTCGAACACCGTCCGGATCAGGCGCAGACCGCGGCGCCGCGCGAGGCAGGCGATGGCGTGGCGGTTGGTGAGGTCCGGCCCGGCGAGGGGGATCGCCGCGACGCGGCCGTCATGCCCGCATTCGAGGGAGGAGACGATGCCGATCCCGATCCCGGCGGCGGCGGCCTCGATCACCGCCTCGCGGCTGTCGAGCTCCATCAGCACGTTGGGCCTGATGCCGCGCGCGGCGCAGGCGCGGTCGAAGGTCCGGCGGGTGACGGAATCCGGCTCGCGCAGGACCATGGCAACGCCGTCGAGGTCACCGGGATCGAGTCCGCTCCGCCCGGCCCAGGGATGGGTGCGGGCGAGCACGGCGCAGATGCGCGAGACGGCGATGTCTTCGAGGTGCAGGTCGGGATGGGCCTGCGCCTCCGTCAGCACCGCGACGCTCGCGCGCTCGGCGAGCAGGGCCTCCCGGGTCTCGGCGGCGTTGCCGAGGCGGAGGCCGACGACGATGCCGGGATGGCGGGCGCGCAGGCGCGCCAGCAGGGGCATGACGATGTGGGGCGAATCGACGGCGATCTCGATGCGGCCCGAGACCAGATTGCGGTTGGCCTCCAGCAGGTCCTCGGCCCGCTCGACGAGGCCGAACAGGGGGCCGGTGAGTTCGGCCAGGGCCTGCCCCTGCGGCGTCAGTTCGGCGCTGCGGGCCGTGCGCCGGAACAGCACGAGGTCGTAGCGTTCCTCCAGGGCCTTGATGTGCCCGGTCACCGCCGGCTGGCTGATGCACAGCCTTCGGGCCGCACGGGTGAAGCTGCCCTCGCGCGAGACGGCGTCGAAGGCGCGGAGCTGGAACAGGTTCATGGGCGCCCATCAGCCGAACTGATGCCGTACATCATGACAAACGATTTGATCTGATAGGTGCCGCGAAGGCAAGGTTTTTGGGCGCCGACCCGCTTCGCTCGTGTCCCTCAGCGGACCGGAGACGACCATGACAGCCCCCGCCACCATACTCCTGACGCCCGGCCCGCTCACCACCTCGGCGCGCACCCGCGCCGCGATGATGACAGACTGGGGCTCGTGGGATTCCAGCTTCAACCGGCTGACGGCCTCCGTCTGCGAACGGCTCGTCGCCATCGCCAACGGCACCGGAAGCCATGCCTGCGTGCCGCTCCAGGGCAGCGGTACCTTCGCGGTGGAGGCCGCCATCGCCACCTTCGTACCGCGCACGGGCAAGGTGCTGGTCCTCGTCAACGGCGCCTACGGCAAGCGCCTGGCGAAGATCTGCGCGGCCCTCGGCCGCGACCACAGCGTCTACGAGACCGCCGACGACGTGCCGACGACACCGGACGCCGTCGATGCCCTGCTCGGCGCCGATCCGGCCATCACCCATGTCGGCCTGATCCATTGCGAGACCAGCACCGGCATCCTCAACCCCCTGCCCGAGATCGCCGCAATGGTCGCCCGGCACGGGCGCGGCCTCATCGTCGATGCCATGAGTTCATTCGGGGCCCTGCCCATCGACGCCAAGACGGTGCCGTTCGAGGCCCTGATCGCGGCCTCGGGCAAGTGCCTGGAGGGCGTCCCCGGCATGGGCTTCGTCATCGCCCGTGCCGATGCCCTGGCGCGGGCCGAGGGCAACGCGGCGTCGCTGGCCCTCGATCTCCACGACCAGCACACCTACCTGCAGCGCACGGGGCAATGGCGCTTCACGCCGCCGACCCACGTGGTCGCGGCCCTGCACGAGGCCCTGCTGCAATACGACGAGGAAGGCGGCCTGCCCGCCCGCCACGCCCGGTACGGCCGCAATTGCGACGTGCTGATCCGCGGGCTGGAGCGCCTCGGCCTCAAAAGCTTCCTGGCACCCGCGATCCAGGCGCCGATCATCGTCACAGTCCACGCCCCGCGCGACCCGAACTATCGCTTCGCCGAGTTCTACGCGGCGGTGCGGGAGCGCGGCTTCATCCTCTACCCCGGCAAACTCACGCAGGTGGAGACGTTTCGCGTTGGCTGCATCGGCCACGTCGACTCCACCGACATGGAACGCGCGGTGGAGGCGATCGCCGACGCCCTGCGGGCCCTCGCCATCACGACGCCCTGAGCCCCTCGAGGAACACGCGCCATGTCCTACGCCCCACCCAAAAGACTCCAGGCGGCGATCCTCGACTGGGCCGGCACCGTCGTCGATTTCGGCTCGTTCGCGCCGACGCAGATCTTCGTCGAGGCCTTCGCCGAATTCGGCGTCGCCGTCAGCCTCGCCGAGGCGCGCGGGCCCATGGGCATGGGCAAGTGGGACCACATCCGCACGCTGCTGAACGATCCCGCCATCGCCGCGCGCTACGCGGTCGCCCACGGGCGGGCGGCGAGCGATGCCGACGTCACCGCCCTCTACGAGCGCTTCATGCCGCTCCAGATCGAGAAGATCGCCGACCATTCGGCGGTGATCCCCGGGGCCCTCGACGCCATCGCGGCCCTGCGGGCCCGGGGCCTGAAGATCGGCTCGTGCTCCGGGTATCCGGCGCGGGTGATGGAGCGGGTCGTGGCCCTCGCCGCCAGCAACGGCTACGTCGCCGACCATGTCGTCGCCACCGACGAGGTTCCCAACGGGCGGCCGTGGCCGGCCCAGGCACTGGCCAACGTCATCGCGCTCGGCATCGACGACGTCGCCGCCTGCGTGAAGGTCGACGACACGGTGCCGGGCATCCTGGAGGGCCGCAAGGCCGGGATGTGGACCGTGGCGCTCACCTGCTCGGGCAACGCCCTCGGCCTCACCCACGACCAGTACTTACGCCTGCCCGCCAAGCGCCTCGCCGCCGAGCGCGCGCGGATCGCGGATTTGTTCGCCGCGTCGAAGCCGCACTTCCTCATCGACACCATCGCGGACCTGCCGGGAATCGTCGCGGACATCGACGGCCTGCTCGCTGCCGGGCGGATGCCGCAGGCCTGCTGATCGCGGGCGCCTCGCGCGCCCGGACAACCGAAGCATTCGTGGACCGTCCATGGCATCTCGCCGTGGGCGGTCTTGGCGTGCGCGAAATCACTTAAGTCTTCGAAGACGATGGACACGAAAGAGGCAAGAGACGCCGAAAGACTAATCTTGCTCATGCGAGATTTCGTCTTTCTACTGTCACGAACCGCCCCGTAAAGCGGTGGCGACGAAAGCCTCCCGGAGACGCGACTATGACAGCCCTCGGCCGCCTCGCCCTGCCCCTCGTACTCGCCCTCCTGGCGCCCCTCCCCGCCCAGGCCGCAGAGCGCACCAAGCTCACGATCTACACCGCCCTGGAGAACGACCAGCTCGGTCCGTTCAAGGCCGGGATCGAGCGGGCGGTGCCCGAGGTCGAGGTGGTGTGGGTGCGGGATTCGACGGGGGTCATCACCGCCCGGTTCCTGGCCGAGAAGGACAACCCGCGCGCCGACATGGTCATGGGGCTCGCCGCCTCCAGCCTGCTGATGTTCGAGAAGCAGGGCCTGCTCGCCACCTACGAGCCGAAGGGCGTCGAGGCCCTGAAGCCCGCCTTCCGGGACGCCGAGGCGCCCTACACCTGGACCGGCACGGACGCCTCCATCGGCGTGATCTGCTTCAACACGGCGGAGGCCGAGAAGGACAAGGCGAAGACACCGGCGCGCTGGGCCGATCTGCTGGCGTCCGAGCTCAAGGGCAAGGTGGTGATGCCGCATCCGGCCTCGTCCGGCACCGGCTACCTCCTCGTGGCGGGCTGGCTCCAGGGCATGGGCGAGGAGGCCGGCTGGGCCTACATGGACCGCCTCCACGACAACATCGCCGCCTACCTGCATTCGGGCTCGGCCCCCTGCGTCCAGGCGGCGCGGGGCGAGCGCACCGCCGGCCTGTCGCTGGACATGCGGGGCGCCGCCGAGAAGACCAAGGGTGCGCCCCTCGCCGTGATCGCGCCCGCCGACGGCACCGGCTGGGACGAGGAAGCCTACGCCATCGTGGCCGCCACGAAGCATGGGGACGCCGCCCGCAAGGTCGCCGACTGGGGCGCCACCAAGGCCGCCAACGAGCTCTACGCCAAGAGCTACGCCGTGGTCGCCTATCCGGGCGTCGCCACCGTGCCGGCGAACTATCCCGCCGGCGCGGAGGCCGCGATGATCAGGAACGATCTCGGCTGGATGGCGGACAACCGCGAGCGGGTGCTGGCCGAGTGGTCGCGCCGCTACGAGGCCAAGGCCGCCAAGAAGTAAGTCTCCCGCCAAGCCGAGGGCCCCGCCATGACGCAGCGCGATGCGACCCCGTTCCTGACGGTTTCCGGCCTGTCGAAGCGCTACGGTGCCTTCACGGCCCTGGACCGGATCGACCTCGTCATCGGGCGCGGGGAGTTCGTGTGCTTCCTCGGCCCCTCGGGCTGCGGCAAGACCACCCTCCTGCGCCTCATCGCCGGCCTCGACCGGCAGGACGAAGGCCGGATCGGGATCGCCGGAAGGGACGTCTCCCACGCCCCGCCGGCGGCGCGGGACTTCGGCATCGTGTTCCAGTCCTACGCCCTGTTCCCGAACCTGACGGTGGCGGCCAACGTCGCCTACGGCCTGGTCAACCGCCGCCTCGACCGGGCCCGTATCGCCGACCGCGTCGCCGAGCTCCTCGCCCTCGTCGGCCTGCCCGATCAGGGCGAGAAGTATCCGGTCCAGCTCTCGGGCGGGCAGCAGCAGCGGGTGGCGCTCGCGCGGGCGCTGGCGACCTCGCCGTCCCTGCTGCTCCTCGACGAACCGCTCTCGGCCCTGGACGCGAAGGTGCGGACCCGGCTGCGCGAGGAGATCCGGCACCTGCAGAAGCGGCTCGGCATCACCACCATCATGGTCACCCACGACCAGGAGGAGGCGCTGGCCATGGCCGACCGGGTCGTGGTGATGAATCGCGGTGCCATCGAGCAGGTCGGCACGCCCGGCGAGATCTACCGCAACCCGGCCACCGCCTTCGTGGCCGACTTCATCGGCGCCATGACCTTCCTCGACGCCACCGTCGGGGCGGCGCGGCAGCTCCGGGTCGGCGCCGTCGATCTCGTCTGCGAGGACGGGCGCGGCTTCGTCCCCGGCAGTCCGGTGCGCCTCGGTTTCCGGCCGGAGGAGATCCGGGTCGGCAACGTCCGACCAACCGACGTCAACGCGTTCCAGGTCCGCGTGCGCAGCCTCGAATTCCTCGGGGCCTTCACCCGGGCCCGCCTGGAACCGAGCCTGGATCTCGGCGGCTCCCTCGTGGCCGACGTCTCGGCCAACCTCCACGGCGACCTCGCCCTGACGGAAGGCCAGTACCTCTACGTCTCCCTGCCGCCGGCGGCCCTCCGGGCCTTCCCGGTGGCAGCGCGCGCGTGAGTCCCGCGATGACGGAGGCCCTCGCCCTCGCCCTGCCGGAGGCCGTTCCGGTGCGGCGCGCCCGCGTGCCGGAGCGCCTCGTCGCCACCGTGCTCATCGCCGGCCTGTGCCTGGTGCTCGTCCTCATCCTCGCCCTGCCGCTCGGCACCCTGCTGATGAAGAGCCTGGAGGCGCCGGGCGGGGGCTTCGCGGGGCTGTCCAACTTCCGCACCTACTTCGCCACCCCGACCCTGGTCGAGGCCCTGGTCAACAGCCTCGCTGTGGCCGGCACCACCGTCGCCATCGTGGTGCCCCTCGCCTTCGCCTACGCCTACGCGCTGACCCGCACGGCGATGCGGTTCCGGGGCGTGCTGCTGGCCCTGGCCCTGCTGCCGCTGTTCGCGCCCTCGCTCCTGTCGGGCATCGCCCTCACCTACATCCTCGGCAACCAGGGATTCCTGCGCGGGCTGCTCATGGGGCAGAGCGTCTACGGACCCATCGGCATCGTCATCGCCGAATGCCTCTACGCCTTCCCGCACGCCCTCATCATCCTGATGACGGCCCTGGCCCTGTCCGACGCCCGGCTCTACGAGGCCGCCGCCGCCATGGGCACGGGGCGCCTGCGCACCTTCGCCACCGTGACCCTGCCGGGCGCCCGCTACGGCCTCGTCAGCGCGGCCTTCGTGGTCTTCACCCTGGTGGTGACGGATTTCGGCATCCCGAAGGTCATCGGCGGCCAGTATCCGGTCCTCGCCACCGACGCCTACCGCCAGGTGGTCGGCCAGCAGAACTTCCCCATGGGCGCCGTGGTCGGGCTGCTGATGCTGGCCCCGGCGGTGCTGGCCTTCGCCGTGGACCGGCTGATCCGGCGCCGGCAATCGGCCCTGCTCACGGCCCGCTCCGTGCCCTACGAGCCCAAACCCCACCCCGTCCGCGACGGCCTGTCGCTCGCCTATGCGGGGCTCGTCGCCGGCCTCGTCGTCGCCACCTACGGCGTCGCCGTCTGGGCCTCGTTCATCCGCTACTGGCCGTACAACCTCGGCCTCACCCTCGACCATTACGACTTCGCGGCGGCCGATTCCGACGGCTGGACGCCCTACGGGAACTCGCTGCTCATGGCCGGGGCGGTGGCCGTCCTCGGCACCGGGCTGGTGTTCTGCGGCGCCTACCTCATCGAGAAGCTCAAGGTGTTCTCCGCCGGCCGCGCCCTGGCGCAGCTGCTGGCGATGCTGCCGCTGGCCGTACCCGGCCTCGTGCTGGGACTCGGCTACGTGTTCTTCTTCAACGCGCCGTGGAACCCCCTGAACGTCCTCTACGGGACCCTGGCGCTCCTGGTGATCAACACCGTGGCGCACTACTACACCGTGGCGCACGTGACCGCGACGACGGCCCTGAAGCAGATCGATCCCGAATTCGAAGCGGTCTCGGCCTCCCTCAAGGTGCCGTTCTGGCAGACGTTCCGCCGGGTCAGCCTGCCGATCTGCCTGCCCACGGTGCTCGAACTCGCCGTCTACCTGTTCGTCAACGCCATGACGACGGTCTCGGCGGTGATCTTCCTCTACGGGCCGGGCACCAAGCTCGCCGCCATCGCCATCGTCCACATGGACGAGGCCGGGGCCACGGCGTCCGCCGCCGCCATGGCGAGCGTGATCATGGCGACCGCGCTCTGCGCCCGCCTGGCGCTGGCCCTGGTCAACCGCTTCGTCCTCGCCCGTGCCCAGGTCTGGCGCCGCCGCGAGGGGACGGCGTGACGCGCCGGCAAGCGCCGACGGTCAGGCGGCGAGCCCGGGGGGCGTGGTTCCCATGACGGCGGCGTAGCTCGCTTCCGGCGCGCCGTAGGCGTCGCCCGCCGAGGCCAGGAGCTCGGCGCGGTCCCGGATGACGATGGTGCCGCGATGGATGCCGATGGATCCGAGGGTGACGAGGTTGCGCAGGGCCGTCGTTACGCCGGCGCGGCGCACGCCGAGCATGAGGGACAGGAATTCGTGCGTGAGCATGATGTCCTCGCGGTCGACGCGATCGTGGCTCATGAGGAGCCAGCGGGCCAGGCGCTGTTCGATGGTGAAGCGGCCGTTGCAGAGCGCCGTCTGCGCCACCTGGATCGAGAAGGCATAGGCGTAGCGCAGCAGATGGCGATGCAGGGGTTAGGCTGTCGATCAGGGCCTGGCGGAGGTCGGACGCCGAGAGCTGCATGACCCGGCAGGGAATCTGAACGAAGGTTTCGTGCGGCGTGCGGTCGACGCCGTATAGCAGCGCCACGCCCGTCATCCCCTCCGGGCCGATCAGGCCCGTTTCCATGCGGATGCCGTTCGCCGTGCGAGCGACCACGGAGACGACGCCCGGTCCCGGGAAGCAGACCTGGGAAATGGCCTCGTGCTGGCTCTCAATGACGTGGTGGCGATCAAGCGACGCGGGCGCGAGGTACGGCGCGAGCACGGCGAACAGGTCGGGCCGGAGACTGGCCAGTAACGTATTCTGCAACTTAGATTGATCGAGAGAAAGTGTCATGGCGGCACCTGTTTCAGAGGAAATCAGGCGCTTTTGTATCGAGCGAATGATCCGAGCCGATTGACAGACGACCATTAGACACTTTTCCACGCGAATACGAGCGGAATATTATTATTTATTAACACTGAGCGTAAGCAGGAATTCGTCCCGCACGTACGCCGACCTCCGAACTTGCCCGCAGGCCTCCGACTGGTCGACAGGACTTTCTCAAGACGGACGAAGCCATCCTCGTCGAAAGCCGCGGCACCGCATGCCGACGAGGCACGGTCGGAACATGCGCGAAACCACCTGCGTTCGCCGAGCCCTCGGTTCACAGGAGCCCCCCGCTCCGCCGTCGTGCGCGGAGCGAGAACCGGCCATGGGCGAGCGTATCGCCCCGTCAGTTGCAGCCGATGCAGATGCCCTTGGTGATCTCGCTGTCCTTCTTCTGCTGCTTCGTGCGTTGATCGAGGTTGCGATCGACGTCGCCGCCCGCGGCGGCGCCGGGCGGCTTGGTCTGGCCGACGGAGGTGGTGTTGGGTGCCCGCGTCGTGGTGCTGACGTCCCCACCGGTCCCGGTCTCGGCGGGGGATTGGGCCAGAACGGAACCGGCTGACCCAATGGTGAACACGAGGGCGGCGATCAGCGGAATTCTCGAGGTCACGGCGCACTTCCTTCGGTTGAGGATCATCGTGTTTCAACGGGTGCCGCGAAGGTCGGTTCACACGATGACGCGGTTGACCGTGCGGCAACGCACGGGAGCCCGCCTACGGGGTGTCCGGCCAGGGGAAGCGGATGTTGCCGTCGCGCAGACCCGCTTCGACGACGCACAGCCCACCCGACTTCACCATCCATTCGAGGCGATGGTCGCGGTACTCGCGCCGCCGCGTTCCCGTGGTGTAGAGGTCCGCGGCCTGCGCCATCCGGGCGGCGGCCGCCTCGAACTCGGCGAAGGTCCGGGCCACGGCGGGGCGTTCGCCGACCCGCGCGTGCCAGCGCCGGAGCGGGCTGCCGGGCTCCGGCCCGAGGCCGTAATGCACCGAGCGGTTGACCAGGGGCGCCGCCGCCGCGTCGGCCCAGCCGAAGCCCTCTCCGCCGAACCAGTCGGCGTCGCCGAGGCGTCCCGCGAGCCAATCCTGCAGGACACGCGTCTGCGCCGCCGCCTGGGCCCGCAGGTGATCGGCCAGCGCCCCGGTGGCGCGGCGGAACCACAGCACCTCGCCAAACCCCCAGTTCACGGCCTCGTACTGGGTGTCGCAGACATCTTCGGTGATCCGCGCGAAGGCGCGGGCCGCCGGGGTCCGGGGCAGGAGCGGCGGATCGGGCCAGCGCTCCTCGATGTATTCGAGGATGATGGTGGATTCGAAGATCGACACGGTGCCGTCGATGAGCACCGGCACTTCCGTGCGCGGATTGGCCTCTGCGAACGGGCCGTCGGCGCGACCGGTACCGAAGCTCTCGGGCAGTTCGGCCGTGAACGCCACGCCCTTTTCGCGAAGGGCGATCTTGATCTTCTGGGCGTAGGACGAGAGCGGATGCTCGTAGAGCAGCACCATGGGGTCTCCGGGGACGGGAGCGGGACGCGGTCTCGGAGCCGGCACGACGCGCGCCGGATGGCGTCGCCGCATCCGCTCAGGCCGACAGGTCGGCCAGTTCGTCGAGGCCGCCGCCATCGGCATAGGCGGTGCGAAAACTGTCGCGGACCTTCCAGCGCCGCCAGAATCCGTCGAGGTGCTCGAAGCGCTCGTCGAGGGGCGTCTGCACGCTTGGAAACTTCGAGAAGGCGATGGCGGTACACAGGGTGATGTCGGCGAAGGTCGGCTGGTCGCCACCGAGCAGCCAGTCGCGGCCGTCGGCGAGGTGACGGTCGACGAGGCCCGCATGGGCGATGGCCTCCTTACGGCAGTGTTCGCCCCATTGCGGATTGTGCGTCAGTTCGAGCTTCGGGCCCAGGCCCTCGTTGCGGACGTGGAACATCGTGGTGATCCGATAGAGGATCTGCACCCAGATCCGGTCGTCCCACATGGCGTCCTGGCCCTGCTCCAGGGGCGTCGTGCCGGTAATCCTGCGGCCGTCATGCGTCGCATCGAGGTAGCGCACGATGGCGGCCGATTCCGAGAGGATTTGGCCGTCACCGAGATCCAGGGTCGGGGTCTCGCCCCACGGGTTCAGCTTGAGGTGGCGCCAGCCGCGCTGCTCGCCCTTCGGCGCCATATCGTAGATCACCTCCTCGAACCGGTCGGCGATGCCCTTCTCATGCAGGAAGAGGCGTAGCCGCTGCGGGTTCGGGAAGGCCGAAGGCGAGGTATAGAGGCGGGGCTTGGTCATGGAGAGGTCTCTTGGTCTGACAGTGGAGAGCGGGAGCGCGACCGCTCATCCGTCGAGGGTCAGGGCGACGGGCGCGATCGCGACCACGTGGCAATCGTCCGCGCTCCCGTCCTCGTGGACCAGCATGGCGAAGATGCCGGGGGCGTCGAGGGTCATCATGTGGGCGTGCCAGGCCCCGGCCCGGTAGTTCAGGCCGATATGGCCGGGCACGCGAAAGGCCCGCAGGGCCGCCTCGTCGGGACGCCCGTCCCGGTCGGGCGCCACCACCACCACGTAGGCGGCGACGGCGAGGGGCAGGAAGGCCTGGCTCGAATGCGGGTGCCGCTCGAGGCGGGCCACGGGTACGGGGCCGGACCAGGGCTCGCTCCGGATCAGGGCGAGGTTGACGGCCACATCCGGACGCCCGTTCTCGATGAACGCGGCGCGGTCCTGACGCGGGGCGACGTCCGGCGTTTCCAGCAGGGTGCCGAACGGCGCGAACGCCGCCGCGTCGATGGGGCGGATCGGAAGCGTCCGCGCGGGATCGGTGGCCGACATGGGTCGTGTTTCCGGCCCGCCGGCGCTCAGGCGCCGCCCCACTGCATGGTCAGGCCGCCGTCGACCACGAGGGTATGGCCGGTCACGTAGTCGGAATCGTCGCTGGAGAGGTAGAGAATCGCCTTGGCGATCTCGTCGGGCTGGCCGGCGCGGTGCCACGGGATCCGCTCCAGGGAGGCTTCGAGCTTTTCCGGGTTCTCGAACCGGTCGCTCGTCATCGGCGTCTCGATGAGGCCCGGCGCGACGTTGTTGACGTTGATCCCGTCCTCGGCGAGCTCCCGCGACAGGCTGCGGCACAGGGAGCCGATGCCGGCCTTCGACATGCCGTAGGGCGCGCTCTCCGGCGTCGGCAGGTGCTGGGCCACGGAGGAGACGGTCACGATCTTGCCGCGTCCGCCGTTGGCCCGGCGCACGGCGATGAAGGCCTTGGCGCAGAACACCGGCCCCATGAGGTTGACCCGCAGGATATGCTCGAGCTTCGCCGGCTCCATGTCGGCCACGGGCATGCCGCACATGGCCTGACCGGCATTGTTGACGAGGATGTCGAGGATTCCGAGTTCGCTCGCCACCCGGTCGAAGGTCGCGGCGACGGAGGCCGGATCGCCGACATCGTCCTGGATGACGAGGCAGCGCCGGCCCAGGGCCTCCACGCGCCGTGCCGTCTCGCGAGCGCCCTCGGCGTCGGTGTTGTAAGTGATGGCGACATCCGCGCCCTCGCGGGCGAACAGTTCGGCCGTGGCTTGGCCAATGCCGGAATCGGCGCCGGTGATGAGGGCGCGCTTGCCTTGCAGCTTCATAGGATCCCGTGTCCTGCCGTTGCGGAGGCCCCGCCGGGGCGAGGCCCGTCGAGCCCAATGAGGCGTCAATCGGCGATGGACCGGTCGGTTCCCCGGGCCGTGGGCCCCTGACCTCGGCTATATTTGGCTGTATATACCCCATCGCCGCGGCCCCGCCGGTGCTTTGTCGAAGGATCGATTCCGCATGCTTACATCCCTCCGTGCTGTCCTGCTTGCCGGCCTCATCGCCGTGGCCCCCGCCGCCCGGGCCGCGGAGACCGCGACGGTGTTCGCGGCTGCGAGCCTGAAGAACGCCCTCGACGACGCCGGCAAGGCGTTCACCGCCGAGAGCGGCGTCGCGCTGAAGGCGAGTTACGCCGCCTCGTCGGCCCTGGCGCGGCAGATCGAGTCGGGGGCGCCGGCGGACCTCTTCGCCTCGGCCGACCTCGAATGGATGGATTATCTCGCGAAGAAGAACCTCGTGCGCCCAGAGACCCGGGCGAACCTGCTGGGCAACCGCATCGTGGTCATCGCGCCGAAGGACGCCAGGACGGCGGACGTGCCGTTCACGCAGGAAGGGTTCTCCGCCGCCCTCGGCCCCGATGGCCGCCTCGCCACGGGCGAGGTCACCTCCGTGCCCATCGGCAAGTACGCCAAGGCGGCCTTCGAGAAGCTCGGCCTGTGGGGCGGCCTGCAGCCGCGCCTCGCCCAGGCCGACAACGTGCGCGCGGCCCTCCTCCTCGTCTCGCGCGGCGAGGCGCCGCTCGGCGTCGTCTACGAGAGCGATGCGAAATCCGACCCGGGCGTGAAGGTGGTGGGCGTGTTTCCGGCGGACTCGCACCCGCCGGTGGTGTATCCGTTCGCCGTCACCGCCGAGGCCAAGGGGGATGGTGCCGCCCGCTTCCTCGCCTTCCTGAAGAGTGCGGCGGCCCGGCCCTTCTTCGAGGCGCAAGGCTTCCAGGTCCTCGGCGCCGGTCCCTCACAGTAACGAAAGAGCACCGATGAAGATCAGCGCGCGCAACACCCTCAAGGGCAAGGTCGTCTCCGTCGAGAAGGGCGCCACCACGGCCCACGTCAAGATCGAGGTCGCCGACGGCACGGTCATCACGTCCTCGATCACCAACGAGGCCGTGGATGCCCTCGGCCTGACGGTGGGCGGCCAGGCCTACGCCGTGGTCAAGGCCTCGGACGTCATGATCGCCGTCGACTGAGCGGGTTCCGGATCGCTTCCGTCATTCGAAATCGCCCGGCTGCGGCGGGGCGACGGGGGTGAACAGGGTGCGATCCGGCTTGAGGTCGAGGAGCGGCGTCCCGTCGAGGCAGTCGAGGCCGCGCACGGTGACGACCGGTCCCTCGATGGACACGAGGCGCGCGATGGACGTCCCGATGGGGTTGGGACGCACGGGCGAGCGGAGCGAGAAGGTGCCGCGCGCGACCCCGTCGCTCGCCGGGCACTGGTGGACGAGGTCGCGCCGCGAGGCGTCGAGCCAGTACAGCACCTCGATCCGCGCGTAGGCGGCGAGCCCGTCGAGGGCGGCGACCCAGGGCTCGAACACCGTGATCCGGCACAGGGGCCCGTCGGCCCGGCCCTGGCGCGGGCAGGCGAGGCGGTCGCTCCAGTGCGTCGCGATGCGCCCGACATAGACGAGGCCGGCATCGGTGGCGGCGGGCGGGGCCACGGCGATCTCGTTCAGGCGGATCTCGTTCAGGCGCACCATCGGAAAGGGCCTCTTGCGGATCAGGACAGGATCGGTGCGCAGACGGAGCGTCCGTATCCGGGGAGCGGCACCACTGCGACGGCGACGCCGTAGAGGCGCTGCAGGCTCGCGGGTGTGATCGTCTCGGCCGGGGTGCCGAGGGCCGCGAGGCGGCCCTCGTGCAGCAGGGCGACGCGGTCGGCGCACAGGAAGGCGTGGTCGGGGTCGTGGGTCGAGAGGATCACGGCGATCCCGCCGCGCGCCAGCCGCCGGACCTGATCGAGGACCCGGGTCTGGTTGCCGAAATCCAGGCTGGCGGTGGGCTCGTCCATGACGAGGAGGCGCGGCTCGCCGGCGAGTGCCCGGGCAATGAGCACCATCTGGCGCTCGCCGCCGCTGATCTCCGTGTAGATGCGGTCGGCCAGATGCGTGATGCCGAGGGTCGCGAGCGCCCGTTCGGCGTGGGCGCGGTCGCCCCGGCCGGGGCTGGCGAAGGCGCCGAGGCGGCTGGCGCGCCCCATCAGGACGACGTCGCGGACCGGGAACGGAAACAAGGCGGCCTGCGCCTGCGGCACGTAGGCGAGGCTGCGGGCGAGGCGTGCGCGCGACCAGCCCGCCACATCGGCGCCGTCGAGGAGAATTCGCCCCGATTGCTTCGGCAGCAGCCCCAGCAGGGTCTTGAACAGGGTGGTCTTGCCGCCGCCGTTGGGGCCGAGCAGGCACAGGACCTCCCCGGCCGCGAGGCCGAAGCTCACGTCGGACCCGATCCTTCGGGTTCCATAGCCGAACGCGAGGTTGTCGACCTCCAGCATCAGGCCCAGCCGCGCCGGCCGCTGGCGAGCAGCCACAGGAAGAACGGCGCGCCGATGAGGGCCGTGAGGATGCCGAGCGGCACCTCCACGGGGGCCAGGGTGCGGGCGACGATGTCGACGGCGAGCAGGTAGCCGGCCCCGAGCAGGAGGGAGGCCGGCAGCAGGCGCCGGAAGTCCGGGCCGACGAGGAGCCGGGCGACGTGGGGCACGAGCAGGCCGATCCAGCCGATGACGCCCGTCACCGACACCGCCGCCGCCGTCACCAGGGTGGCGGCCATGACGAGGAGGGGGCGCAGGGCCCGGGTCTCGACGCCGAGCGCCCGGGCCTCTTCCTCACCCAGACTCATGAGGTTCACCCGCCAGCGCAGGAGCACGAGGGGCACGAGGCCGAGAACCATGGCCGGCAGGATGGCGCCGACATCGCCGAGGGTCACCGAGGCGAGGCTGCCGAGCAGCCAGTAGGTGATGGCCGGCAGCTGGTTGAACGGATCGGCCAGGACCTTGATGAGGGAGATCGCCGCCCCCAGCACCGCCCCGATGGCGACGCCGGCCAGCACCAGGGTCAGCACCGGATCGTGCCGCCGCACCGTGGCGCCCACGGCGTAGACGGCCGCCACGGCGGCGAGGCCGCCCGCGAAGGCGAGGCCCTGGATCGCCACCACGGGCAGGGCGAGGAAGATGCCGAGCACTGCCCCGAGGCTGGCGCCGGCCGAGACCCCGAGGATGTCGGGCGAGACCAGGGGATTGCGAAACAGCCCCTGGTAGGTCGCCCCGGCCGCCGCGAGGGCCGACCCGACCACGAGGGCGGCGATGACCCGCGGCAGGCGCACCCGCAGGACAACCGTCTGGACCGTGGCGTCGGCGCCCGACGGCCATCCGAACAGCGTGGCGGCGAGGACGTCGAAGACATCGCCCACCGGCACCGCGTAGCGGCCGATGCCGAGGGCCGCGACGGCGAGGGCGCACAGGGCCAGGACGGGCAGGACCCATCCGGCAACGGCGAGGACTCGCCGCCCCGCCGGCCGGGTCGGGACCTCCGCCACGGCATCCGTCGTCACGGCGTCGGTCCGTGCGGGGTCGGGCCCTGCGGGCTCACGGCACCGTCGAGGAGGGCGGCGGCCTGCGCCGCATCGAGCTCGACATGGTAGAAGCGCCGGTAGAAGTCGCGGGTGACCTCGGCCAGCGGCTGCGGGAACAGGTCGGGATAGAGCGCGCCCGCCAGCCAGCGCACGCCGATGAGGCGGTTGGCGCCGGGCGGCGCGTCGAACCAGCCGAACGGCAGGGTTGGCGCCTGAATCACGCGGCCGTCGCGCACGGCCTTGACGCCGGCCCAGAGCGGATCGGTGACGATGGCCCTGCGGAAGACCGGGTCCTGAGTCACGATCACGTCGGGGTTCCAGGCCAGGACCTGCTCCGGCGAGACGGTGGCGAGGCCGCCCTGCCCCGCCGCCACGGCGACGTTGCGGGCGCCGACGACGTCGAGCAGTTCGGCGTTGAGGGAGCCGGCGAGCGCCGTCTCGAGTCCCCTCGGACCGCGGGCGGAGTAGACGCGGGGCCGCCGGGCCTCCGGCACCGCCGCGAGCGTCTCCGTCACGTCCTTCAGGGTGGCATCCGCATAGGCGGCCAGGGCCTCGGCCGCGGATCGTTCACCGATGAGGTCGCCGAGTTGTCGGTAGGCCTCTCCGGTCTTGGCGAAGGTGCCGTCGAGGATGACGTAGGGAATGCCGGTCTGTGCCTGGACCCGGTCGGCCAGCGAGGCGTAGGTCGGTCCGGTACTGCCGACATCGACGATGAGATCGGGCTTGAGGGCCAGCACCGCCTCGACATTGGCGGTGCCGCCGCGCCCGGTGAGGCGCCCGGTGGCCGGCAGGTCCCGCGTCTCGGGCGCGAGGTACGGGCGCTCCTCCGGGGACGGGGCCCGGACCCAACCCACCATCCGGCCGGGCGCGAGGCTGTAGAGCAGCACCGAGGCCGGCGGCCCGGCGGCGAGGACGCGCGCCACCCGGTCGGGGATTTCCACCGTCCGGCCGGCCGCATCCGTGAACGGCCGGGCCGAGGCCGCGACGGGCGCGAGGCATCCGAGGATGACGGCGATGCCCGCGAGGGCACTCCGACGGGCAGTCCGATGCCGGGCGGCGACCGGGGGTGCGGGTTCCGCGCCCGGAACGCCGTGCGTCGTCGAAGCGCGCGCCCAGGGGCTTGCCGAACCGGCCGAACGTCGCGGCGCGACCCGGATCGTACCATCGAGGCCGGGATCGATGCGGAGGGCGCGTTCGTCGGGCGTTTGCGTCATTCGGGACTGCGTTCTCCGAAGTTACGGCTTGGCGAAGCCCCGGTCCGGCGAGGCCGCGGCAACGACCGGCGGCCCCTGTCGCTCGGGATCGCGGCTCACGCCGACGGACCGATACCACACCCGATGACGCCGCACCGCATGGGACGGTCAGCCCCCCGTTTCCAGGCGCGAATCGCCCGGCCAAGTGCGGGTCCGCTTCGACGGCGGCGAATCGGCGGCGGGGGCTCCCCGATATGCCCCTTCGTCGCCGCCCACATCGTTCGGCCCGCCATGAGAATGAATGTTCATTGACATGAGAATGAATGTTCATTACACAGAGGCATAGTCAGGAGTGCGTGATGGCCCTTCCCCACCGAGGCCGCTGGCCGGAATTCGACGTGACGGGTCCCGGACCATCGCGATCCGGGTCCGTGCAATCCAGGTCGGCCCACCACGTCATGGCGGCCATCCGCGCGGTCTGCACGCCGGGGAACCTCGTGCTCGCCGGCACCCTCGCCTTCGGATGGCTCGCCCTCATCGGCTGGACCGGGGCCGGCCCGGACAGCTGGCAGGCCCGGGTCTGTGCCGACCTCGACCTGCAGCCGCGGGCCTGCGCGGTGGTTCAGTCCCCGGGAGCCGCCTCGTGAGCGCGGCCGCCGGCGCCGTCATCGACGCCCGGGGCAGTCAAGCCGCCCGGCGCGAGCACATCCTTGACGCGGCGCAGGCCTGCTTCGTGCGCAACGGCTTCCACCGCACCACCATGCAGGACCTCGCCCGCGAGGCGGCCATGAGCCCGGGCAACGTCTACCGCTACTTCGAATCGAAGGAGGCCCTGGTTCTGGGGCTCGCCGAACGCGAGCGGGGACAGGCTGCCCTTCGCGTCGCCGATCTGGAGCGCGACGGCGACCGCCGCACGGCGTTCCTCGGCATCCTCACCCAGTATTTCGGAACGTTGAGCCGCGAGACCGCGGTGCTCCAGCTCGACATCTGGTCGGAGGCGACCCGCAACCCGGCCATCGCCGCCATGACGGAGCGGGCCGACGCCGAGACCAGGGCGTGGTTCCTGGCGACGATCGCGGCCCTCGCCACCGATCCCGACTGCGATCCGACCGCGGTCTACGCCATCATCGAACCCCTCATGACGGGACTCGTCGTCGGTCGAGCCCTGGTGCCCGGCTACGATACGGTCGCGGCGGCGGCCCAGCTCAACAGCACGATCGAAGCGGGGCTCGCGGGACAGTTTCCCCGTCCCTCCCAGACGATCCTGGAGTCGACCCCATGACCATGGTCCGCACGCACGCCCTCCGGTTCGGTGCCGTGATGCTGGCCCATGCGGTGATGTCGGGCCTCGGCGGCGGCTCAGCCCAGGCCGAGACGACGCCCGCCAAGGCGCCGCTCCCGCCCACCGTCAGCGTGGTCGAGGCGCAGCGCCGCGAGATCGTCGAGACGGTGACCGTCACCGGCACCCTGGTGCCCCGCGACGAGATTCTGGTGACGCCCGAGATCGACGGCACCCGCATCACCGAGGTCCTCGTCGAGGAGGGCATGCGGGTCGAGCGCGGCCAGGTCCTGGCACGCCTGTCGCGCGACCTGGTCGATCGCCAGCTCGCCCAGCAGAAGGCCCTCATCGACAAGGCGGCGGCCGTCGTCCCGCAGGCGCAGAGCAGCATCGAGCAGGCCGAGGCCGCCGAGACGGAGGCGCGCCTCTCCCACGAGCGCGCCCGCCAATTGCTCCAGACGGGCAACGCCACGGCGGTGATCCTCGAGAACCGCACCTCCGTCCTGCGTCAGGCGGAGGGCAAGCTGGCGTTTGCCCGCAACGGCCTGATCATCGCGAAGGCCGAGCTCGCCCAGGCCCGGGCCGTGCGCGACGAACTCGAACTGCGCCTGGCCCGCACGGAGATCCGCGCGCCGGAGGCCGGCATCGTCAGCCGCCGCACCGCCCGCGTCGGCATGGCGGCGTCCGCCGCGTCCGAGCCGCTGTTCCGGCTCATCGCGCGGGGGGAAATCGAGCTCGAGGGCGAGGTCATCGAGACGAAGCTGCCGCAGCTGCGCGAGGGCAAGCCCGCCTGGATCGTGCTCGGCGACGGCGAACGGGTCCAGGGCAGCGTGCGCGCCATCTATCCGGAGGTCGACAAGGCGAGCCGTCTCGGCAAGGTCCGGGTGCGCCTCGACGCCGACCCGCGCCTGCGCATCGGCACCTTCGCCCGCGGCGGCGTCGAGCTCGCCCGCACCCGCGACGTCACCGTGCCCCAGGCCTCCGTCCTCTACGGCGCCGACCGGCGCAGCACCGTCCTCGTGGTGACCGGCGACCGGGTCGAGGCCCGGGAGGTCCGCACCGGCCTGTCCGACGACGACGATATCGAGATCCGCAAGGGGCTCGACGCGGGCGAACGGGTGGTGGCCCGGGCCGGCTCGTTCCTGCGCGACGGCGACCGGGTGCGGCCCGTCATGGTCGCGGCACCGGCTCCCGCCATGACGGCGAAGCCGTCGCCCCTGACGACCGCCGAGGCCGGCGTTCCGTAGACCGCCCCGCCCCCCCGCGCTTCGCACCGCAGACCTCGTCCCATGCGCCTGAACGTCTCCGCCTGGGCGATCCGCAAGCCCATCGGGCCCCTGGTCCTGTTCCTCGTGCTGATCGTCCTCGGGCTGGTCAGCTTCCGGGGCCTCGCCGTCACGCGCATGCCCAACGTCGACGTGCCCATCGTCTCCGTGGCGATCACGCAAGCGGGGGCGGCGCCGTCCGAGCTGCAGACCCAGGTGACGAAGTGGGTCGAGGATTCCATCGCCGGCGTGCGCGGGGTCAAGCACATCACCTCGGCCATCACCGAGGGTTCGTCCGTCACCACCGTCGAGTTCCGCCTCGAGGTGAACACCGACCGGGCCGTCAACGACGTCAAGGACGCGGTCTCGAAGATCCGCATCAACCTGCCGCGCACCATCGACGAGCCGGTGATCAGCCGCGTCGAAATCGCCGGCCTGCCGATCCTCGTCTACGGCGTCACCGCCCCGGCCATGACACCCGCCGACCTGTCCTGGCTCGTGGAGGACAAGATCGCCCGCACCCTCCAGGGGGTGAAGGGCGTCGGCGGCGTCGAGCGCGTCGGCGGCGTCGCCCGCGAACTGCGCGTGGTGCTCCAGCCCGACCGCCTCCTGGCGCTCGGCATCACGGCGGCGGACGTGAACCGGCAGTTGCGCCTCACCTCCGCCGACATGGCCGGCGGGCGCGGCGAGGTCGGCGGACGCGAGCAGTCGATCCGCACGTTGGCCGCCTCGCGCACCCTGCGCGACCTCAAGGCCACCTCCATCGTGCTGCCGGCGGGCCGCAAGGTGCGCCTCGACGACCTCGCCACCGTGGAGGATTCCATAGAGGAGCCGCGCACCTTCGCGCGCTTCAACGGCAATCCGGTGGTGGCGTTCACGGTCTCGCGCGGCGCGGGCGCCAGCGACGCCGAAGTCGCGGTGGGCGTCGAGAAGAAAATCGCCGAGTTCCAGGAAACCTATCCCGACCTCCTCTTCGAAAAAATCGATTCGTCGGTCTCGGCCACCCTCGGCTCCTACGATTCGGCCATGCACACCCTCATCGAGGGCGCGGTGCTCGCCGTCATCGTGGTGTTCCTGTTCCTGCGGGACTGGCGCGCGACCCTCATCGCCGCCGTCGCCCTGCCGCTCTCGGTGTTCCCGACCTTCTGGGCCATGGACGCCATGGGGTTCACCCTCAACGGCATCAGCCTGCTGGCCATCACCCTGGTGACGGGCATCCTCGTCGACGACGCCATCGTCGAGATCGAGAACATCGTCCGGCATATGCGCCTCGGCAAATCGCCCTACCGCGCCGCCATCGACGGCGCCGACGAGATCGGGCTCGCGGTCATCGCCATCACGGCGACGCTGATCGCGGTGTTCGCCCCCGTGTCGTTCATGGGCGGGATCGCCGGGCGCTACTTCATGCAGTTCGGCCTCACCATCGCGGTGTCGGTCTTCATGTCGCTTCTGGTGGCACGCCTGATCACACCGATGTTGGCTGCCTATTTTTTACGCGATCAGGGTCACGCCGAAGCGCATGAAGGCCCGGTGATGCGCCTCTATGTTCGCCTCGTCGGCTGGTCCGTGCGCCATCGCTTCATCACCCTGGTCATCGGTCTGGCACTGTTCGCCGGGTCGCTGGCCTCCACACGGCTGCTGCCGTCGGGGTTCGTGCCGAAGCAGGACAACGCCCGCACCCTCGTCATGGTTGAGCTCGCCCCCGGCGCGCGGCTGGCCGACACCATCGCGGCCTCCGACCGGGTGGCGGCGCGCATCCGGGCGCTCCCCGAGGTGGTTTCCGTCTTCGTCGATGGCGGACGGCAGGTGGGCGGCAAGAAGGAAACCCGGCTCGCCAGCTTCATCGTCAACCTGACGCCGAAGAACCAGCGCGCGAAGAAGCAGGGTGCGTTGGAGACCGAAATCGCGGCGCTCATCGCCGAGGAGCCGGACATCCGCTCCTGGACCCTTCGCGACAGTGGACAGCGCGACCTCGCCCTCGTCGTCGGCGGGCCCGACCCGGAGGTGGTGACCGAGGTCGCCGCCCGCCTGCAGCGCGACATGGCGGCGATCCCCCACCTTGTCTCGGTGATGTCGACGGCGCCGCTCAACCGCACGGAGGTGCGGATCCGCCCGAAGGAGGGCTCCGCCGCCGATCTCGGCGTGTCCACCGACGCCATCGCCGAGACCGTGCGAGTCGGCACCATCGGGGACATCGGCCTGAACCTGGCGAAGTTCAACGCCGCCGACCGTCAGGTGCCGATCCGGGTGCAGCTGCCGGAAAGCGCCCGCGGCACCGTCGCGCGCCTGGAAAACCTCAAGGTGCCGGCCAAGAACAACACTGCCGTGCCGCTGGCCGCCGTCGCCGACATCGAGCTCGGCCAGGGGCCGGGCGCCATCGACCGCTACGACCGCGTCGTGCGTGTCGCCGTGGAGGCCAACATGGAAGGGTCCGACGCCCTCGGCTCCCTGATCCAGCAGGCCCTGGAGACGCCCACCGCGAAGAACCTGCCCCCGGGGGTGACCATCCGGCAGACGGGTGACGCCGAGATCATGGGCGAGGTGTTCTCGGGGTTCCTCATGGCCATGGGCGCCGGGATCATGATGGTCTACGCCGTGCTCGTGCTGCTGTTCGGCTCGTTCCTGCAGCCCCTGACCATCCTGTTCTCCCTGCCCCTCTCCATCGGCGGGGCGATCCTCGGCCTGCTCGTCCTCAACATGCCGATCTCCATGCCGGTGGTCATCGGTATCCTGATGCTCATGGGGCTGGTGACGAAGAACGCCATCATGCTGGTGGACTTCGCCGTCGAGGAAATGGCCCGCGGCGTCGATCGGGTCACCGCCATCGTCGAGGCCGGCCGCAAGCGCGCCCGCCCCATCGTGATGACGACGCTGGCCATGGCCGCCGGCATGGTGCCCTCCGCCCTGGCCCTCGGGGTCGGCGGCGAGTTCCGCGCCCCCATGGCGGTGGCGGTGATCTCCGGCCTCATCGTCTCGACCCTGCTGTCCCTGGTGTTCGTGCCGGCGGTGTTCCTGCTCATGGACAGCCTCGGCAACGTCCTGGGCCGCCTGCTCGGCCGCCTCGTCGGCGCCCGCGACGAGGCCCCGGAGGGCGCGGCGTCCCACGGCGCCTGAGGCGGCGCCCGCCCGCTCGACCTGGGGACTTCACCGCCCGCACGGGATCCACTCCGTTCGAAGGACCGATCCGGAAGGATTGGGGCCGGCGGCGTGAGGCACAACGGGCTCCAACTCCTCTCGGGAAAGGATCGCGGTGAGGTGTGCGGGTCAACCGGGCGGGTCTCAGACCTCGCCGTGTCCCTCTCCCTCCAAGAAAGACCGCCCGCGATACGAACGAATAGCGGGTCGTCGAGGATCGACGGCGGTCTGCCATCCTCGACATCTCAAATCGGTTTCTCGGCCCCGACCCGCCGGGCTGGCCAGTGGATTGCATACGGTATCCCGTCCGGGCCCGGCCCGCCGAAGGAACCTGTGTGCGCATGATCGATTCAGTGACGCGTCGGACCAAGCTCTCCCGCTTCAACAAGCGCCTCCTCGCCGCGACGCTCCTGTCGGGCCTGATGACCCCGGCGGCCCTCGCGCAGGGCGTCCTCAAGATCGGGATGACCGCCTCCGACATCCCGCTCACCACGGGCCAGGCCGACAATGGCGGCGAGGGCATGCGGTTCACGGGCTTCACGGTCTATGACGGCCTCATCAACTGGGACCTGTCCTCGGCGACGAAGCCGTCCGTGCTGGCGCCGGGGCTCGCCACGAGCTGGACCGTGGACCCGGCCGACAACACCAAGTGGACGTTCAAGCTTCGCGACGGCGTGACCTTCCACGACGGCTCGGCCTTCACCGCCGAGTCGGTGGTGTGGAACCTCGACAAGCTCCTGAAGACCGACGCCCCGCAATTCGATCCGCGCCAATCGGCGCAGGGGCGCTCGCGCATTCCGGCGGTGGCGAGCTACCGGGTCGTCGATCCCCTGACCGTCGAGATCACGACGAAGAACCCCGACGCGACCCTGCCCTACCAGATCGCCTGGATCATGATCTCGTCGCCGGCCCAGTGGGAGAAGCTCGGTAAGAGCTGGGACGCCTTCGCCAAGACGCCGTCGGGGACGGGCCCGTGGCAGATGACCCTGTTTGCCCCGC
Organism: Methylobacterium sp. WL69; assembly: GCF_008039485.1. Lineage (NCBI taxonomy): Bacteria > Pseudomonadati > Pseudomonadota > Alphaproteobacteria > Hyphomicrobiales > Methylobacteriaceae > Methylobacterium > Methylobacterium sp. WL69. The sequence goes on from NZ_VRUZ01000002.1 coordinate 91,129, forward strand.
GCGAGCGCGCCGAGATGGTCCCGTTCAAGGCGTACTGGGACAAGGCGCGGGTGCCGAAGCTCGACAAGCTCGTGCTGGTGCCGCTCCCCGAGGCCAACGCCCGCGTGGCGGCCCTGCGGTCCGGTCAGGTCGACTGGATCGAGGCGCCGCCGCCCGACGCCGTCGCCTCCCTCAAGGGGGCGGGCTTCGGCATCGTCACCAACGCCTATCCGCACAACTGGACCTGGCACCTGTCGCGGGCCGAGGGCTCGCCCTGGAACGACATCCGCGTGCGCAAGGCCGCCAACCTCGCGGTGGACCGCGAGGGCATGAAGGAAATGCTCAACGGCCTGATGATCCCGGCCCAGGGCTTCATGCCGCCGGGCTCGGCCTGGTTCGGCCACCCGACCTTCAAGCCCGGCTACGACCCGGAGGCGGCCAAGAAGCTCCTGGCCGAGGCCGGCTACGGCCCCAACAAGCCCATCGTGACGAAGATCCTCATCGCGCCGTCCGGCTCGGGGCAGATGCAGCCCCTGCCGATGAACGAGCTGATCCAGCAGAATCTGGCCGACATCGGCATCAAGGTCGAGTTCGAGGTGGTGGAGTGGAACACCCTCATCAACCTGTGGCGGGGTGGATCGAAGGCCGAGATGTCGCGCAAGGCCACGGGGATGAACTTCTCGTACTTCGTCCAGGACCCGTTCACGGGCTTCATCCGCCACCTGCAGTGCAATCTCGCGGCGCCGAACGGCACCAACTGGGGGCATTACTGCGACCCCGAGATGGACAAGCTGTTCGACGAGGTTCGCACCACCTTCGATCCGGTCGCGCAGACCAAGGTGCTGGAGAAGGTCCACGAGAAGTACGTCAACGACGCCCTGTTCCTGATGGTGGCCCACGACACCAACCCGCGGGCCATGAGCCCCAAGGTGAAGGGCTTCGTCCAGGCGCAGAACTGGTTCCAGGACTTTTCGCCGATCTCGATGGCGAAATGATCGGGCCAGTGATGACCAGGGCCGCACGCATGAACCCTCCCCCCCCTGCGGGGGCGGGTGGCCCGCACGCGAGCGCGGGTCGGGAGAGGGGAGGAACGCTTCCGGAGAGGTCGCCCCCTCTCCCGCCTGCTCCGCAGGCACCCTCTCCCGCAGGGGGGAGAGGGTAAAGACCATGCTGAGCTTCATCCTCCAGCGCCTGCTCACCGTCACCCCCGTGGCCCTCGGCGTCAGCGTCGTGTGCTTCCTCCTCGTCCACCTCGCGCCCGGCGACCCCTTGAGCGCCGTGCTCCCCGTGGACGCGACGCAGGAGACCATCGACGCCATGCGCACGGCCTACGGCTACGACAAGCCGCTGCCGGTGCAGTACGTGATCTGGCTCTGGCACGTGCTCCAGGGCGATCTCGGCATCTCCATCGCCACCGGGCGCCCCGTGGCGCAGGAGGTCGGCCGGGCCGTGGTCAACAGCCTGATCCTCGCCTCAGTGGCGACGCTCATCGGCTTCACCTTCGGCATGATCTTCGGCTTCGTCGCCGGCTACTTCCGCAACTCGATCCTCGACCGCCTCGCCTCGGCCGTGTCGGTGTTCGGGGTCAGCGTGCCGCATTACTGGCTCGGCATGGTGCTGGTCATCGTGTTCTCGGCCCAGCTCGGCTGGCTGCCGCCGACGGGCGCCGGCCCCGACGGCTCGGGCAACTGGCGGCCCGATCTCGAGCACCTGCGCTATATCATCCTGCCGGCGATCACGATGTCGGTGATCCCCATGGGGGTCATCGCCCGCACCGTCCGGGCGCTGGTCGGCGACATCCTCGCCCAAGACTTCGTCGGGGCGCTGCGGGCCAAGGGCATGAGCGAGTTCGGCGTGTTCAAGCACGTGGTGAAGAACGCCGCGCCGACCGCGCTGGCCATCATGGGCCTCCAACTCGGCTACCTCCTCGGCGGCTCGATCCTCATCGAGACGGTGTTCGCCTGGCCGGGCACGGGCTTCCTGCTCAACGCGGCGATCTTCCAGCGCGACCTGCCCCTGCTCCAGGGCTCGATCCTCGTCCTGGCGATGTTCTTCGTCGCCCTCAACCTCATCGTCGATGTGGTCCAGACGGCCCTCGACCCGCGCATCGAGAGGGGCTGATGGCCAACACCCTTGCACCAGCCATCGATGTCGCCGGCGGGGCCCCCCCCGCCCCGGCGGCCCCCGACGCCTTCGTGGCCTCGCGCGGGTTCTGGGGGCAGGTCGGCCACAAGCTCGTGCGCGATCCCGTGGCGATGACGGCGGCCTGCGTCATCCTCGCCATCGTGGCGATCGCGCTGCTGTCGCCGTGGATCACCCCCATGGACCCCTATCGCGGGTCGATGGTGCGCCGCCTCAAGCCCATCGGCGACGCCACCTACATCCTCGGCTCGGACGAGCTCGGCCGCGACATGTTGAGCCGCCTGATGATGGGCGGGCGCCTGTCCCTGTTCATCGGCGTCACCCCCGTCATCCTCGCCTTCGTCATCGGCTCGGGGATCGGCATTCTCGCCGGCTATGTCGGCGGCTGGGTCAACACCGTGCTCATGCGCACCGTGGACGTGTTCTTCGCGTTCCCGTCCGTGCTGCTGGCCATCGCCCTCTCGGGCGCGCTGGGCGCGGGCGTGTTCAACTCCATCGTCTCGCTCACCTGCGTGTTCGTGCCCCAGATCGCGCGGGTCGCCGAGAGCGTCACCACGCAGATCCGCTCGCGCGACTACGTCGACGCCGCCCGGCTGTCGGGCGCCTCGACCCTGACGATCCTGCGGGTGCAGGTGCTCGGCAACGTGCTCGGGCCGATCTTCGTCTACGCCACCAGCCTCATCAGCGTGTCGATGATCCTGGCCTCGGGCCTGTCGTTCCTCGGCCTCGGGGTGAAGCCGCCCGAGCCCGAATGGGGCCTGATGCTCAACACCCTGCGCACGGCGATCTACGTGAACCCCCTGGTCGCGGCTCTGCCGGGACTCGCCATCTTCATCGTCTCGATCTCGTTCAACCTGTTCTCGGACGGGCTCCGGTCCGCCATGGAGGTGAAGTCGTGAGCACGCCGATCGGACTCCCCACCGTTCCGCAGGACCGCGACCGGGGCGGCCCGGCCCAGCCGCTGCTGTCCATCGACGGCCTCGTGAAGCATTTTCCCGTCAAGAAGGGCTTGGGCGGGAAGAAGGCCGTGGTGCGTGCGGTCGACGGCGTCGATTTCAACATCCTCAAGGGCGAGACCCTCGGGATCGTCGGCGAATCCGGCTGCGGCAAGTCCACCACCGCGCGCCTCATCATGGGGCTGATGCCGCATGACAAGGGCGAGTTGCTGTTCGACGGCGAGCGCATCGGCGGCCGGGCGCTGCCCTGGCGCGAGTTCCGCGCCCAGACCCAGATGGTGTTCCAGGACAGCTACTCGTCCCTCAACCCGCGCATGACCATCGAGGGCTCCGTCGCCTTCGGGCCGCGGGTGCACGGGGTGCCGAAGCGCCAGGCCATCGAGCGGGCGCGCTCGCTCCTGGCCCGCGTCGGCCTGGAGCCGGCGCGCTTCGCCGCGCGCTATCCCCACGAACTCTCGGGCGGCCAGCGCCAGCGCGTGAACATCGCGCGCGCCCTCGCCCTGGAACCGCGCCTCGTGGTCCTCGACGAGGCGGTCTCGGCCCTGGACAAGTCCGTGGAGGCGCAGGTGCTGAACCTGCTCATGGACCTCAAGCAGGAATTCGCCCTCACGTATCTGTTCATCTCCCACGACCTCAACGTGGTGCGCTTCATCTGCGACCGGGTCGCGGTGATGTATCTCGGCCAGGTGGTCGAGATCGGCCCGGCCGACACGGTGCTGGCGAACCCGGCCCATCCGTACACGGCGGCGCTCCTGTCCTCGATGCCGTCCATGGACCCGGATGCGCGGACCGAGGTGGCGCCCCTCGCCGGCGATCCGCCCAACCCCATCGACCCGCCGCCGGGCTGCCGCTTCCACCCGCGCTGCACCCTGGTGGAGGACGTGTGCCGGGCGACCGCCCCGCCGCTCGCCCCCGTCGATCCGGTCCACCGTGTCGCCTGCCTCGCCCGCCAGCCGGGCTCCGGCCACTCCGCCGCCCCCGCCCTGTCGGTGGCCGCATGAGCAGCGGACTCGCAAAAGAACCCGCCGTCGCCATTCGCGGCCTGAAGGTCGTGTTCGGCGGCGTGGTCGAGGCCGTGGACGGGGTCGACCTCACCCTGGAGCGCGGCCAGGCCGTGGCCCTCATCGGCGAATCGGGCTCCGGGAAAAGCGTGACCCTCCGCGCCATCATGCGCCTCAACCCGGAGCGCAAGACCCGGATCGACGGCGAGATCCTCGTCGCTGGCCAGGACGTGATGAAGCTGTCGTCGCGTGCCCTGCGCGCCTTGCGCGGCCGCGAAGTGGCGATGATCTTCCAGGAGCCCCTTCTCGCCCTCGACCCGGTCTACACGGTGGGCAAGCAGATCACCGAGGCGATCCGCCAGCACGAACGAATCGGGGCCGAGGCCGCGCGCCGGCGCGCGCTCCAGCTGTTCGAGCGCGTGCGCATCCCCAGCCCCGAGCGGCGCCTCGACGCCTATCCGCACGAGATGTCGGGGGGCATGCGCCAGCGCGCCATGATCGCCCTGGCGCTGGCCTGCCGGCCGCAGGTGCTGCTCGCCGACGAGCCGACCACCGCGCTCGACGCCACGGTGCAGATCCAGATCTTGCTGCTCCTGCGCGAGCTGCAGGCCGAACTCGGCCTCTCGACGATCTTCGTCACCCACGACCTCGGGGCGGCGGTGGAGGTCGCCGATCGGATCGCCGTGATGTATGCCGGCCGCATCGTCGAGGAGGGATCGGCCCGCGACGTGGTGCTGAACCCGCACCACCCCTACACCATCGGCCTCATGCGCAGCCGCGCCGACGGGGCTTTGGCCAAGGGCTCGCGCCTCAAGACGATTCCGGGCTCGCCCCCCGACCTCGCCAACCGCCCGCCGGGCTGCCCGTTCGCTCCGCGGTGCTTCCTCGCCGAGGACCGCTGCAGCGTCGACGCCCCGCCGGACGTCGCCGTCGATCCCGGTCACCGGGCGGCGTGCTGGCGAACGGAGGCGGCGCACGCCGCGTTCCAGGGCGACCGGGCGCGGGTGCTGGAAGCGGCGGTTTGATCGAGTGAGCCGATCAAACCCGACTCGATCGAACCAAAGAAGGAGCCCCCATGGGCACGGCACGGCACAACCTGCGGGTCGACGGAGCGCGCCTATGGTCCAGCCTCATGGAGACGGCGGCGTTCGGGGTGACGCCGGCAGGCGGCATCAACCGCCTGACCCTGTCGCCGGAGGACGGGCAGGTCCGCGACTGGTTCCGTAACGCTTGCGAGGCGGCGGGACTCACAATCGGTACGGACGAGCTCGGCACCCAATTCGCCCTGCGGCCGGGCCGGGACGGCACACGGCCGCCCGTCGCCACGGGCTCGCACCTCGACACCCAGCCCACGGGCGGGCGCTTCGACGGGATTCTCGGCACCCTCGCGGGGCTGGAGGTGGTGCGCACCCTCAACGATGCCGGCATCGAGACGGAGGCGCCGATCCTCATCGTCAACTGGACCAACGAGGAGGGCTCCCGCTACGCCCCCGCCACCATGGCGTCGGCCGCCCATGTCGGCACCTTCGCGACGGCCGACATTCTGGCCCGCACGGATGTGGACGGGGTCAGCGTGGCGGACGCGTTGGACAAGCTCGGCATCGCCGCCACCGAGCCGACGGGGTCGCGCACCATCGGCGCCTTCGTCGAACTCCACATCGAGCAGGGGCCGATCCTCGAGGCGGAGGACAAGACCATCGGCGTGGTCGAGGGCGGCCAGGGAATCCTGTGGTTCGACGGCACGATCACGGGGTTCGAAAGCCACGCCGGCACCACGCCCATGCCGCGCCGCCGCGATGCCTTCGCGGGTCTCGCCGAGGTGGCGCTCGCCGTCGAGCGCATCGCCCGTGCCCATGGCCCGAGCGCCGTCGGCACCCTCGGCGAGGCGGTGATCGGAGCGCCGTCGCGCAACGTCATCCCGGGCCGGGTCCGCTTCACCCTCGACATCCGCGACCCGCGCGCCGCCACCCTCGACGCCATCGACGCCGAACTGCGTACCGCCCTCGCGGAGATCGCCGGACGGCGCAATCTCGGCTTCACCCTCGATCTGGTGTGGCGCCAGGAGCCGGTGCCGTTCGACCCCGGCATCGTCGCGCTGATCGAACGGGGCGCGGACAGCCTCGGGCTGCCCCATCGCCGCATGGTCTCGGGCGCCTCACACGACGCCTGCAACCTCGCCCTCAAGGTGCCGACCGCGATGATCTTCGTGCCGTGCAAGGACGGGATCAGCCACAACGAGGCGGAATCGGCGACGCAATCCGATTGCACCGCCGGCGCGGATCTCCTGCTCCAGACCCTGCTGACCCTGGCGAACGCGCCCGTGGCGACGCCGCGGGGCTGAGCCCTCAGCCGCGTTCCAGGGCGTCCACCGTCTGCGCCCGCAAACCGTCCGGCAGGGCGATGAGCGAGCCGTGGACAGGGTCCGTGCGGTTGTAGGTGGTGGGGCGGCCCGAGAGGTCGCTCACCGAGCCGCCGGCCTCGCGCAGGAGCAGGTCGGCGCCGGCCAGATCCCAGTCGCGGGCATCCGACGAGACGAGTCCGACATCGATGGAACCGTCGGCGACGCGGGCAACGCGCAGGGCCAGGGACGGCACCCGCTCGACCACGACGAAGTCCGGCTTCACCCCGTCCCGGGCGCCGCCGCGCGCGAGCCTGTCCATCATCGGCTTCGGGCCCGTCACCCGCGCGCCCGCCAGGGTCGCCTGCGACGAGGCGCGGATGGGCTGGCCGTCCCGGGTCGCCCCGAAGCCCGCCACCGCCTCGTAGAAATGCCCGCTCACCGGCGCGTGGACGAAGCCGAGCACCGGCTGGCCGCCGGACAGCAGCGCCACGGAGATCGACCAGTCCGGGTGCCCGGTGAGGAAGGCGCGCGTCCCGTCGATGGGATCGACGATCCAGACGAGGTCGGCCTTCAGGCGCAGGGCATCGTCGGCGGTCTCCTCCGAGAGCCACGCCGCCGCCGGCAGCAGGGCGCTCAGGCGGATCTTGAGGAAGGTGTCGACGGCGACATCGGCCTCCGTCACCGGCGAGCCGCCGGCCTTCGACCAGATCCGCGCGCCCGTCTGCTCGCCCGCCCGGTAGAACGGCAGGGCGAGGCCGGCGGCCTCGCGGATCGCCTCGCGCAGGGCCGGCACAAGGGCCTGAGCGTGAGCTTGGGCCGCATCCGGTGTCATCGTGGCGGGCATGCGGCTCCAGTCGGATCGGGTTCGGGCGGGGGACGAGGCTGGGGACGGAGCACGGAAGATGCCGGGCGGCGTGGCGATGCGCCGTGCATCCGTCGTCGAAGTCACTCTAAGGTGCACGTCCGGTCGCCACAAGGATTGCCGCGCAGAGGTCGATACGCTCGGATCCCGAACATCGACGCAAGGAACCGTTGAGCATTCTTGGCAAGAGGGGCGCGTCCATATTCGCTTAACGCTCACTCTTAAGGTGGTTGGAGGAGGTTAGACGCAATTCTGCTTGTCATAGACGGACGGTCCGACAGAGGCCGTTGCCACCGACAGGGTGCCCCGGTGATGAACACTTTCGCAAACACGAACCGCGCCTCGGCCGATGCCACGGGCCAGGACGACACGCTCTCGACGATGCCGGCCTTCGTCGCCGCCCGCCTGCCGGTGATCGGCCGTACCGGCGCCGTCCGGCCCACGGGCGTCGCCCTGGCGTTCTCAGACGACGCCTCCGACGCGTGCGGCGAGGATCGGTTCGACCTGCTCCTCGTCGGTGCGGACGCCGTCGTCATCAGCCGCCTCGGCCCGTTCTGCGAGGACGAGGTCGTGGCCCTGTGGCGCGACGTGGCGGACACGTCCGGCCTCGCCCGGATGATCGTGAAGGAGGATGGCGGCCTCGCCGCGGTCTCGCGCCAGCTCGGTCCCGTGGCGCTCGGTCTCACCCGCACCCGCCGCCGCCACGGCCTGCTTTCCGGCCGCCGCCCGCGCTTCCTCGTGCGCCGCAAGACCGGCTCCCTGCCCGTGCGTCCCCTGATCCATCGCGGCGAGAGCGAGATCGCCTGCGGCGGCGTCTGCTGAGGATTACGCCGTCCAGACCCGCAGGGCGGCGTCGAAGGTGAGACCCGCGAACAGAATCAGGCCCGCGTCGCGGTTCGATCGAAACAGCCTGAGGGCGCCGCGCCCGTCCCCCGCCTCGAGGCGGACGGTCTGCCATCCGAGATGGGCGGCGAACCCGGCGACGCCGAACAGACCGACCACGCCCGCGCCCGCGCTCCAGGCCGCGAGGCCCACGAGCCCGGCGGCGGCGGCGTAGCAGGCGCCGATGGCGACCTTCAGGCGCGGTCCGAAGGTGCGCGCTGAGGAGCGGATGCCCGCGATGGCGTCGTCCTCGATGTCCTGCACGGCGTAGATCGTGTCGTAGCCCACCACCCACGCGATGGTGCCGGCGTAGAGCAGCCAGGCCGGGGCATCGAGGCGGCCGAACACGGCGACCCACCCCATCAGCGCGCCCCAGGCGAAGGCGAGACCGAGCACGAGCTGCGGCATCGGCATCACGCGCTTCATGAACGGGTAGATCGCCACGGGCGCGAGGGACGCGATCCCGACCAGGATGGCGTCGGCGTTGAACTGCAGCAGCACGAGGAGCCCAACGAAGGTCTGGGCGACCAGGAACACCGCCGCGTGGCGGGCGCGTACCTGCCCCGAGGGAAGCGGGCGCGAGCGGGTGCGTTCGACCTGCGCGTCGAGGTCGCGGTCGGCGATGTCGTTATAGGTCGAGCCCGCCCCGCGCATGGCCACGGCGCCGACGAGGAACAGGGCGAGATGGACCGGGTTCGGGAACGCCGCACCCGACGCGATGGCGGCCAGAGCCGCCGACCACCAGCACGGCAGCAGCAGCAGCCACCAGCCGATGGGCCGGTCGATGCGGGCGAGCCGCAGGTAGGGGCGGGTGCGCCGCGGCGCCCATCGGTCGACCCAGTGGCCGGCGACCGCATCGGCGACGGGGCGCTCGGACGGGGGGACGGTCACGCGCATGCGGGACCGGCGGCGTGACGGGAGCGGTTCATCCCGCGGCGTATGGCGGGCATTGCCCCGGCGACACAAGCCGTCGGGATCGCACGGTCCGGAATCGCGCGGTCAGAGCGCGCCCTGGGGCATCTTCATCGCGCCGGTGAGGCCGGGGCCGCCGAGGAGGCCACCGCCGCCGCCGCCGTTCTGAGCCTGGGCACGGCCCTGGGCTTCCATCTTGGCGGCCTGGGCGGCGATGCCGCAGATCTTGGTGCGGATGCCGCCGACCTTAAGGTGATCGGCCTTGAAGCCCTCGGCGAAGGAATCCGGGATCGAGCACCACTCCTTGTTGGCGGTGATCCACTTCATCCCCTCGGAGCCGTTGGTCTGGAGCCTGCCGAACAGGGCGCAGGCCTCCTGCGGGGTCATCTTCTTCTTCGAGTTCGAGGCGGAATTGGCCTTGGCCACGAGGTCCTTGCGCGCCTGGAGGGTCTTCTGGATCTCGCCGCACTCGACGCTCTGGGCAAACGCCGGAGCCGCGACGAGCAGGGGGCCGGCGAGGGCGACGGCGACCGTCGCGATGATCTTGAACGACATGCTCTGACTTCCCTTGAGTCTCCCCGACGCCCCGGCGGGAGCTCTGCCCCTGACCGCCGACGCGATGGCCCGATCCGCTGCGGGACGTGGCGCGATCCGCGCGCTTCGACCCCGATTCGTGTTTCGCCATAGGAATGTGGCGCTATTCGAGTCGCAAACCGGCCCGTTCGATCGGGCGTGGGCAAACTTCGTAAAGATCGCGCCTGTGCTCTTCCCGCAACAAACCGCGCGTTGACAGCGGTCGAGCGCCACGCGACCACCGCCGCCATGGCCGCCTACGATTTTACCACCCCCCGTCTCCACGTCGAGGCCGACCTCGCGCCGGACGCGGTCCTGCCCCTCGACCGGGCGCAGGCGAACTATCTCCTCAACGTCCTGCGCCGGGGGCCGGACGACCCGGTGCTCCTGTTCAACGGCCGCGACGGCGAGTGGCGCGCCACCCTGGCGCAGAGTGGCCGCAAGAGCGCCGATCTCGTGGTCCGTGAGCGGACCCGCGCCCAGACGCCACGGGCCGACCTGCATTACCTGTTCGCCCCCCTCAAGAGCGCGCGCCTCGACTACCTCGCCCAGAAGGCCGTGGAGATGGGGGCCGGCACCATCCGGCCAGTCTTCACCCGGCGCACGCAGGGCGAGAAGCTCAACGTCGAGCGCCTGCGCGCCAACGCCATCGAGGCGGCCGAGCAGTGCGGCATCCTCGCCCTGCCGGAGTTTCCGGACGCCGTGCGGCTGCCCGCCGCACTGGCCGATCTCGCGCCGGAGCGCCTGCTGGTGTTCTGCGACGAGGACGCCCCCCTGTCCGATCCCATCGCCGCCCTGCGGGGAGCGGCCGACCCCGCCGCCGCCCCGCCCCTGGCCGTGCTGGTGGGCCCCGAGGGCGGCTTCGCGCCGGAAGAACGCGCCCTGATCTTAGGCCGGCCCAACACCGTTGCCCTGTCCCTTGGACCCCGCATCCTGCGGGCCGACACGGCGGCCGTCGTGGTGCTCGCCCTGGTGCAGTCGGTGCTAGGGGACACACGCTGACACGGCGCGCCGTCGCGTCCGTTGTTCGCACAGCGGGCGTGGACTAAGGAGGCGGCATCCCGATGGGGCTTCCGCGACCCGAGGTCGGGCCTGCCTCTCACCCGAACGATTTCACGACGAGGCCAGCGCATGGCGCGCGATACGTCCGACACGACGCCGCTGACGACGCGGGACGAACTGATCGCGTGGTTCGCCGAGGGCGAGAAACCGCGCGCGCGCTTCGCCATCGGCACCGAGCACGAGAAGGTGCCGTTTTACCGCGACGGCAATCGGCCGGTTCCGTATGCAGGGGAGGCCGGCATCCAGGCCCTCCTCGAAGGTCTCGCGCGCGAGACCGGCTGGGAGGCCATCGAGGATGCGGGCCACCTCATCGGTCTGGCCGGCCAGGAGGGCGGTGCCATCTCGTTGGAGCCGGGCGGGCAGTTCGAGCTCTCCGGCGCGCCGCTCGCCGACGTCCACGCCACGGAAGCCGAGCTGCGCACGCATCTCGATGCGGTCAAGCGCGTGGCCGAGCCCCTCGGCATCGGCTTCCTCGACCTCGGCATGAGTCCGAAATGGACCCGCGAGGAAACCCCCGTGATGCCGAAGAGCCGCTACAAGATCATGGCCGGCTACATGCCGAAGGTCGGGACGCTGGGCCTCGACATGATGCTGCGCACGGCCACCGTGCAGGTGAACCTCGACTTCGCCTCGGAGGCCGACATGGTCGCCAAGATGCGCGTCGCCCTGGCGCTCCAGCCCGTGGCCACGGCGCTCTTCGCCAACTCGCCCTTCACCGATGGACGCCCCAACGGCTTCCTGTCGCGCCGCTCGGAGATCTGGCGCGACACCGATCCCGACCGCACCGGCATGCTGCCCCGCGCCTTCGCGCCGGGCTTCGGCTACGAGGCCTATGCCGACTGGCTGCTCGACATGCCGATGTACTTCGTCAAGCGCGGCGAGACCTATCACGACGTCTCCGGCGCCTCCTTTCGCGATCTGATGGCTGGAACGCTGTCCGCCCTGCCGGGCGAGCGCGCCACGGTGTCGGACTGGGCGAACCACGCCTCCACGGCGTTTCCCGAGGTCCGGCTCAAGCGCTTCCTCGAGATGCGCGGCGCCGACGTCGGCGGTCCGGAGATGATCGCCGCCCAGGCCGCGTTCTGGGTCGGGCTGCTCTACGACGACGCGGCCCTGGCCGCCGCCTGGGACATCGCCAAGGGCTGGACCGACGCCGACCGCGAGTGCCTGCGCGCCACGGTGCCGCGCCTCGGCCTCGCCGCCCGCATCGGTGGCCGACCCCTCGGGGCGGTGGCCGCCGAGGCCCTGGCCGTGGCGCGCTCCGGCCTCGCGGCCCGGGGCCGCCGCGACGCGCAGGGGCAGGACGAGACCCGCCACCTCCAGCCCCTCGAGGCCATCGTCGCCGCCGGTCGCTCGCAGGCGGAGGTGCATCTCGCCGCCTACGAAGGCCGCTGGCAGCGTTCCGTCGAGCCCGCCTTCACCGATTGCGTCTTCTGAACCAGCCGTCGCCTCACGGGAGCGTGCAGGCTTGACTGTGTTCGTTCGGGAACGGTTCAGGCGCGATGCCGTTCATAGGCACATTGGATCGCCAGACGGAGAAGTCTCGCATGTCGCGCATTCTGTCCCTCGCCCTCGCCGGCACCACAGCCATCGGCCTGTCCGCCGGCTCGTTCACGGCTGCCCAAGCGGCCCCGTTCCCGGCCCTGAACGCCGGCCAGATCGCCGGTGAGCGGGCGGGCGTCGAGAACGTCCGCTGGCGCGGCGGCTACGGCGGCGGCTATTACGGCGCCGGCTACGGCCGTGGGTATGGCCGCGGCTATTACGGCGGCCACCGTCGCGGCCCCGGCATCGGCGGCGCCCTGGCGGCGGGTGCCGCCCTCGGCATCATCGGCGGCGCCATCGCGGCGAGTCAGGCGCCCCGCTACGGCTACTACGACCGCGGTTACGTCGGCGCCGGCTACGGCTACGGCGCCCCCGCCTATGGCTACGGCTACGCCCCGGCCTACGGCTACGCCGCCCCCGCCTACGGTTACGCGCCGGCCTACGAATACCCCGCCTACGGTTACGGCTACTGAGGTTCGGACGGCCCGGTGTGTGTCACCGGGCCTCGACCCTGATAAGACCCGTCGATGGCCCCGCGCCGCCGGCGGGTTTTTTGCGCCGTGACTCCATTACGAAAGTCCATGTCCGCCGAACGCTCCGACGTCACCGAGCTCGATCTCTCGGGCCTCAAGTGTCCGCTGCCGGTCCTGCGCACGCGCAAGGCCCTCGGCGGCCTGCTCCCCGGCGCGACTCTGGCGGTCCTGAGCACGGACCCCCTCGCGGCCATCGACATTCCGCACCTCGTGCGCAGCGAGGGCGATTCGCTCCTCGGCCAGGAACGTCGGGACGGCGCGATCCGCTTCGTCATCCGGCGTATGCCGCGCTGAGGCGAGCGTTGCCTCACGAATCCCTGCCTCAATCGTGCGACAACGCGCTGGTAAGGCCCCCGCGTCGGCCGTTCCTGTCCGGACGGCGAGTGGGGAAAAAGCATGGCGCCAGTCATCCGTGGCACGCGGATCCTGCATGACGGTTGGAGCCGGTTTCTCGTTGCCGAGGTGACGATGCCGGACGGGACGCGTCTGGCCCGCGAGATCGAGGATCACGGTCGGGCGGTGGCGGTGCTGCCCTACGATCCGGCCCGCGGCGTCGCCCTCCTGGTGGAGCAGTTCCGGCCCGCCGCCCTCTACGCCGCCGGGACCGAATCCGTCCTCGAGGTTCCGGCCGGCCTCCTCGACGAGGCCGATCCCGAGGAAGGGGCGCGGCGGGAAGCCTACGAAGAGGTGGGCGTCCGCCTCGGTGCCCTGGAGCGGATCACCTGCGGCTGGAGCATGCCGGGCATCTCGACGGAGCAGATGGACCTGTTCCTGGCTCCCTACGGCACCGACGACCGCTCCGGCCCTGGCGGCGGCCTGGATGCCGAGCACGAGAACATCACCGTGCACGAGATGCCGCTCGCGACCCTGGCGATCATGAGCGACACCGGCGCCATCACCGACATCAAGACGCTGCTTCTCGTCTACGCCCTGCGCCTGCGCCATCCCGAGCTGTTCGCAGCGTCCTAAGGCGGGCGCCGACGTCCTACGTCGTTGCGTAGTGATTCGTTGCGCCTCCCCGCGACGGGAAACGGAGTACCGTCGTGGTTGATCGCATGCCGAAAGCCGCGCGGTCTCCGAGGGAGACCGGCGGCGATGCAGGGAATGCCATCGGGGATGGGAAGACGCGCCCGTCGGGTGACGAACCGGAGCGCGGAGCGGATCGGGGCATGGCCCGCGAAACGAGCCGCGCCTTCGGAGGGCGTGCCGGACGCTTACGCGTGCTCGCGGAGGGCCACGGCCTCGGGGGCCATTCCGAAACGCTCGGCGAGGTGCCAGCGCAGTTCGCGGGGCGAATGGTAGTTGTAGGAGGTGTCGATGAGATGGCTCAGGTCGGTCGTCTTCGTACCGCGCGTCGCGGACTGCTTGAGACGATCCACCCGGAAGGTCGCCGCGTCGGTGACGGGCGAACGGACGCTGCGGCGTCGGGTGTATTCGAACAACATGTGTTTTCTTGTGTACTTTCAGGTGTCGTGATGTGCGGGACCCCTTGCGGGTCCGGTAGCGTCGCTTGATGTGGCGGGAAGCCGGATCGATGCGGCGTTCCTTCCCGGAACGGTCATCGATGGTCGGCGGTGAAGGGTTCTCGCGAGAACCGTTGGTGACGCCAGCCCTGAGGGCTGGCGCCGAGGGCGTCAGGCCGCCTGGAGGTTGCCAGCCGAGTCCTTGCCGCTGCGCTTGTCCGTCTGGATCTCGTAGGAGATCTTCTGGCCCTCGATGAGGTTGCGCATGCCTGCACGCTCGACGGCAGAGATGTGGACGAAAACGTCCTTGCCGCCATCGTCAGGCTGAATGAAGCCGTAGCCCTTGGTCTCGTTGAACCACTTAACAGTGCCGGTATTCACGTATAGATCCTCGTATCGTTCGTCGATCGACGGCCCATGTCCAGGGACATGAAACCGCAAATCCTCTTCGTAAAACGTCCTGACGGGGATCAGCAGGACGTGAAACGCTTGGTCTTACAAGCGCCCGGCTCACCGATACCCGCTGAGATGATATGTAGTCGGTTCCTGCGGCCGCAACAAGGCAGGACGGGTCTCCGGCGCGCTCGGGCGGCCTGCGGCAATGCCGCCGACCGCTGGGATTCCGGTGCGTCCCGGTGCATATAAGAGTTCGGGTCCAGGCAGTTAGAGCCGCCCACGGACACCTCCGTCGCGTCCCGCCTCGCCCGTGGGAGATCTGTCGCGGACCGGGGTTTGCGTGGGCCGTTCGGTGGCGATGCGGTTAGGCGGTTCATGGCGGGCATTTCGGTTTCCCTCGAAGGTGCGAACATCCAGCTCTCCTTCCAGAAGGACGATCAGGCGACGGCAGTGGTGATGGATGCGCGCGCCGCCCGCGCCCTGGTGCGGGCGGTCGGCCACCTCCTCACGGCCATCGACGAGCCGGACGACACCGATGGCCCTGAGGACATGAACGACGAGGACATGGCCATGCTCGACGTGACCTCCTCGGCCATCGAGGTCGGCACCGACGAGCAGGGCCAGGCCGTGGTCGCCCTTCAGGCCGGGGCGCTGCCGCCGTTCCAGCTGCGCCTGACGGACGAAGAGGCCCGCCACGTGGTGACGAGCCTCTCCGAAATCCTGAGTGCGCCGCGCGACGTTCGCGCGTCGCACGGAGATCACTAACTACATGCGGACGCCGGGATCGGTGGGGCCGCCCGGCAGATAATCCGGCTCGGAGCCGGGACCGGTGGGCTCGTCGATGCCCGGATCATTGACCGGATACGGCGTGCGGGGACCGGTGGGGCCGATATCCGGCTGTTCGTCGGGCGGCGGAGGCACCGGCAGATCGCCGGGAATGCCACCGGGCAACGGTTCGGGGATCGGTAGGCCGGGGTTGGCCATGCGGAATCTCCTCGGGTGGGGCTGTGCTGACCAACACATGCCCCCTGGGGAGGGTTCCGAGACTCGGCGACGTCCCGAAGCGCCTCAGCGCTTCACGGCGGCCTTCTGGACCTCGGCCTTCTGGACCTTGGCCTTTTCGGGTGCCGTGCCGGCGAACAGCTCCGACAGGCGGCGCTGGTCGAGGCCGCGCGTCACGTCGGCGGCCGGGGCCAGGACGGGCTTTCGCGCATCGATGGACCCGGTGGTCACCGGATCGGGGATCGCGGCCACGGGCCGGGGTGCGGGCGCGGGATCCCGTTGCAGGCGCATGGTCCAGTGCGCGGCGGTGGAGAGGGCGGCGATGGCGAGGATCGCCTTGATGCCACCGGTGAGAAGGCGTCTCATTGAGGTCGGGCCCGAAACTACGCGGTGGCACGCGACCGGTTCCCCGGCCTTGCCCCACTCTCACCCAGGATCGTTAAGGGAACGAACCCGGGCTGGATGAGCTACCGTCCCGGATTGGGCCATCGTCCGTCCTCGATCCGTTAAGAGGGCGGGCCTCGACGAAGGGTGGGCCTTGCGCCACGGCGACGGTTCCTGTTCCCCGCGCCCGTGACACGCCTGTCGCGACCCGGCCCACTAGGCCTCACAGGAACGGCGCAGAGAACTGGTCCGCACCACCCCGTCACGACAGACCCCGTCACCATGCGAAGTCCGAGCGGGTTCGCGAGACCATCGGACACATCGGCAGCAGGGACCGTCGATGTAGGCGCCGGACCGGGAGCCGGCAATCCGCCCCCGCGCCGCAGGACCGCAAGCCGCGGCGGCCGCGACGCCGGGGCGATCCCGGGTGCCCTCAGCGCAGGGAGCCGCAGAAGCGCTGGATGCGGGTGCACGCCTCTTCCAGGGCGGCGTTCGAGGTGGCGTAGGAGATGCGCAGGTTCGGGCCGAGGCCGAAGGCCGAACCGTGGACGGCGGCCACGCCCTCGGCCTGGAGCAGCTCGACCACGAAATCCTCGTCGGTCGCGATGACCTTGCCGGACGGCGCCCGGCGCCCGATGGCCTCGGCGCAGGAGGGATAGACGTAGAACGCACCCTCGGGCGTCGGGCACTTCAACCCCTGGGTCTGGTTCAGCATCGACACCACGAGGTCGCGGCGCGCCTGGAACGCCGTGCGGAACTCGGCGAGGTGCGCCTGCGGTCCGTCGAGGGCCGCCACCGCCGCCCATTGCGAGATCGAGCAGGCGCCCGAGGTCTGCTGGCCCTGGACGAAGTCCATGGCCTTGATGAGTTTTTCCGGGCCGGCAGCGTAGCCGATGCGCCAGCCGGTCATGGCGTAGGCCTTCGAGACGCCGTTCATGGTGAGCGTGCGCTCGTAGAGGTTCGGCTCGACCTGGGCCGGGGTGACGAATTCGAAATCGCCGTAGCAGAGGTGCTCGTACATGTCGTCGGTGAGCACCCACACCTGGGGATGGCGCAGGAGCACGTCGGTGATCCGCTTCATCTCGTCCCGCGCATAGGCCGCCCCCGAGGGGTTCGACGGCGAGTTGAGGATGATCCACTTGGTCTTGGGAGTGATCACCCGCTCCAGCTCCTCGGGCTGGAGCTTGAAGTCGTGGTCCATGGTGGTCTCGGCGAAGACCGGCGTGCCGCCGCACAGGACCACCATCTCCGGATACGAGACCCAGTAGGGGCGCGGGATCACCACCTCGTCGCCGGGGTTCAAGGTCGCGAGCAGGGCATTGTAGATCACATGCTTGCCGCCGGTGCCGACGATGGTCTGCGACGCCTTGTAGTCCAGCCCGTTCTCGCGCTTGAACTTGGCGGCGATGGCCTCGCGCAGGGGCACGATGCCGGAGACGGGCGTGTACTTGGTCTCGCCGCGCGCGATGGCGGCGACGGCCGCATCCTTGATGTGCTGGGGCGTGTCGAAGTCCGGCTCGCCCACGGACAGGCTGATGACATCCATCCCGCCGGCTTTGAGCTCGCGCGCCTTCTGCGTCATCGCGATGGTCGCGGACGGTTTCACACGCGACAGGGCGTCGGCGAGAAAGCCCATGGGAGAACTCCGGAATTTTTGCGGTTTTCGGACGGGCCGGACCGTAGTCGTGGCACGCAAACGGAGCAAGGTTACGACGACGAAAGGCTTGGTGTGATGGCGATTCCCTTCAAGGTCGTCCGCGAACGGTGGAACGCCGAGCCGGACTATCGGGCCGCGCGGGACGCGGTGTCGCCGGTGATGGATCTGGCGTTTGCCATGGCCGAGGCCCGCCACCGCGCGCATCTTTCCCAGTCGGAGGTCGCCCAGCGCATCGGCACGTCCCAGGCCATGGTCGCGCGGTGGGAGAGTGGGAAATCCGCCTCCACAACAACCTCGCTCCGCCGCTTCGCCGACGCGACGGGTGCCACGTTACATATCCGTCTCGACAGCGCGTCTGCAGAAGACGCTCAGCCGGCCTGACGACAACGTCGGGAACTGCAAGGGGCTCGAAGTTTCACCCCTTGGTGAGAATCGCGATGGACTGCCCGAGCGGCTCGCCCGAAGGCCAGGGCGCGGTGTTGCCGTCGATGAAGCTCACCCCGGCATAGCCGAGGCGCTGCGACCAGACGATGATCTGATTGCGCTCGATGAACTGGTTGAGGTGGGGCACCGTGCTGGCGCGCTGGGCCTGGATCGTCCTGTCGAACACCGCCCAATGATCGGGGATGGCGAATTCGAGGAACGACAGCACCACCCGGCCACCGGGGCGCAGGGCCCGGTGGGCGTCTTCCAGGTAGAGGTAGGTCTCGGCGTGCAGTAGGTGGGTGAACACGCTGAAGGCACACAGCACATCCACCGACGCCGCCTCGACGGGCAGGGACAGGGCGCGGTTGAGGACGAACCGGTAGGCCTTCGGCGCCTTCGTCCGGGCATAGTCGAGCAGCGCCGGCACCACGTCGAGGCCGAGATAGCCGACCGCGATCCGGTTGGCGAGGGCCACTGCGAGGCGTCCGCTGCCGCAGCCGAGATCGACCACCGCCATGCCGGGCTCCAGGCCCGCATGCAGCAGGATCTCGCACTCGATGGCGCCGACGCTCGCGTACGAACCTCCCACCGCCAGGCTCATGGCCGTGTCGATGGGATGCTGCCGGATCAGGTCGGCGACGTAGCGCTCGTAATCCTCCACGAAGTGGAATTTCGCCATTGTTGGTCCGAACCGATCCTCTGATGGGCGACGGGGTCCGCCGTGTCGCACATCGGTGTCGCGCCCGTCACCCGCGGTTACGACAACGCCGCCACCCCCAGGGGAGCGGCGGCGCGATGGCAGGCGGGGCGCGAAGGGTCAGCCGCCGAACAGACGCTTGATCCCGGACAATAGGCCGCCGGACTTGGCGGGTTCGGACTTGGCGGCCTCGGCCTCGGCAACGTTCCCCTTGGCCGGCTTCGGCGCGGCGGATGCCGCCTGCACCAGCCCCAACGCCGCCGTATCCGTGGTCTCGCGGTCGATGAGGATGAAGCCGCCGGTGTCGCGGTTGTCCGTATAGGCATCCACCGGCACGGGCCGGTCCAGGGTCAGGACCACGTCGCCGATGTCGTTGGCCACCAGCCGCGTCACCGGCTCGGCCTGCCCCGTCTCGGGATCGATCCGCGTGCGGATGGCGGTGACCACGGCGTTGACCGTGACGGTGCCGATCTTGGCGAGCAGGGTCGCACCCTCAGCGAGTTCGGTCTCGGCGGCCCAGAACAGGCGGGCGTCGATCGTGTCGGTGACGCGGATCGGTGCCGAGGCCGCCGCGATGACGGCGCCGCGCGAGGCATCGACCTCGTCGGTCAGCACCAGGGTCACGGACTGGCCCTCCACCGCGTGGGGCAGGTCGCCGTCGGCGGTGTGGATGCGGGCGATGGTGGAGGTCCGGCCGGACGGGGCGATGACGACGCTGTCGCCGGGGGCGACGCGACCGCTGGCGATGAGGCCGGAAAAGCCCCGGAACTCGGAGTTCGGCCGGTTGACCCACTGCACCGCCATGCGGAATGGAGCCGCCTGCTCTTCGAGATGGACCGGCACCTCTTCGAGGTACTGGAGCAGGGGCGTGCCCGTGTACCAGGGCACGGCCGCGCCCGGCAGAACGACGTTGTCGCCGTTCTTGGCCGAGAGCGGGATCGCCCGGATCTCGGTGAAGCCGAGCGGCGCCGAGAAGGCGTCGAACGCTTGGACGATCCCCTCGAACTTGCTCTCGGACCAGCCGACGAGATCCATCTTGTTGATGGCGAGCACCACGCGCCGGATGCCTAGCAGCGAGACGAGGAGCGCGTGCCGGCGGCTCTGCCGGGTCAGGCCCTGGCGGGCGTCCACCAGGATCACGGCGACATCCGCCGTCGAGGCGCCGGTGGCCATGTTGCGGGTGTACTGCTCGTGACCGGGCGTGTCGGCGACGATGAACGAGCGCCGGTCGGTGGAGAAGAACCGGTAGGCGACGTCGATGGTGATGCCCTGCTCGCGCTCGGCCTGGAGGCCGTCGACGAGGAGGGCCAGATCGATCTCGGCCCCTTGCGTGCCGTGCTTGCGCGAATCGCGCTGCAGGGCCGTCACCTGATCGTCGAAGATCTGCTTGGTGTCGTGCAGGAGCCGGCCGATCAGGGTCGATTTGCCGTCGTCCACGGAACCGCAGGTGATGAAGCGCAGCACCTCCTTGCTCTGATGGGCGGCAAGGAAGCTGTCGTAGCCGAAGGCCTCGGGCGATTGATGGATGGTCATCTTAGAAATAGCCCTCCTGCTTCTTGCGCTCCATGGCGCCGGACCCGTCCTTGTCGATGACCCGGCCCTGGCGCTCCGAGGTGCGGGCGGCCAGGGTCTCGCCGATGATCTCCGGCAAGGTCGCGGCATCGCTCTCGACGGCCCCCGTGAGGGGATAGTCGCCGAGCGTCCGGAAGCGGACCGAGACCTCTTTCGGGGTCTCGCCCGGCTCCAGGGGCAGGCGATCGTCATCGACCAGGATGAGCTGGCCGTCGCGCTCCACCACGGGGCGGGGCTTGGCGAAGTACAGCGGCACGATCGGAATGTTTTCCTGCTCGATGTAGAGCCAGACGTCGAGCTCGGTCCAATTCGAGATCGGGAACACCCGCAGGGACTCGCCGCGCTTCTTCCTGAGGTTGTACACGTGCCACGGCTCGGCGCGCTGGCGCTTGGGGTCCCAGCGGTGCTGCGCCGTGCGCAGCGAGAAGATGCGCTCCTTGGCGCGGCTCGCCTCCTCGTCGCGGCGCGCGCCGCCGAAGGCCGCATCGAACTTGTGCTTGTCGAGTGCCTGCCGCAGACCTTGCGTCTTCATCACGTCGGTATGGACTTCCGACCCGTGGCTGATGGGACCGATGCCGCGCGCCAAGCCCTCCTGGTTCGTATAGACGATGAGATCGAGCCCGAGATCCTTGGCCCTCTGATCGCGGAACGCGATCATCTCCTTGAACTTCCACGTCGTGTCGATGTGCATCAACGGGAACGGCAGGCGGCCCGGTGAAAAGGCCTTGAGGGCCAGATGCAGCAGCACCGACGAGTCCTTGCCGATGGAGTAGAGCATCACCGGGTTCTCCGTCTCGGCGACGGTCTCCCGCATGATGTGGATGCTCTCGGCCTCCAGGCGCTGAAGATGGGTGAGGCGCTCGGCGCGCGTGGCTGCGAGGGCGGCGCTCATCGGGCCATCTCCGGGGATCGAGTGTGGTGGGGGGATTCGAACGCCGCCGGCTCCTGACCCGGCTCGACGTCGGCCTCGGGCGCATGGATGTGCAAACCGCATTCCTTCTTGGATGCCTGCTCCCACCACCAGCGGCCGGCGCGCTCGTCCTCGCCGACCTTGATGGCGCGGGTGCAGGGGGCGCAGCCGATGGAGGGAAAACCGCGATCGTGCAGGACGTTGTAGGGGACGTAGTTGTCGGCGACGAAGCGGTCGACATCCGCCCGGCTCCAGTCGGCAAGGGGGTTGATCTTGATGAGGCCCCGCGCCTCGTCGGCCTCGGCGAGGGGCGTATCGGCCCGGTTGGCCGATTGGCCGGCGCGCAGGCCCGTCAGCCACCCGGCGGCGCCGTCGAGCGCCCGGCCGAGGGGCTCGACCTTGCGAAAACCGCAGCAGGCCTGCCGCGCGGCGACCGACTGGCGAAAGCCGTTGATGCCCTCCTCGCGCACGAACCGCTCCTCGGCTTCGCGCTCGGGCGCATAGGCCCGGATTCGGATGCCGTAGGCCGACTCGGTCTCGCTCCAGGTGTCGTAGGTCTCGGGGTAGAGCCGGCCGGTGTCGAGGGTGACGATCTCGGTGCGCCCTTTCGCCATGGCCAGCGCGTGGGTCAGGGCCTGATCCTCGATGCCGAGGCTCGTGGTGAAGACGAGGCGGCCGGGCACCGTCGCCTCGATGAGGGCGATGCGGCCCTTGAGGTCGAGGCCGGCCATGCCGGCGGCGAGGGCGCGCGCCGCGTGTTCGAGTTGAAAGCTCATGACGGTGTTCGGAATGTCCGCTTGTCTGACGACTGAAATGTTCGCTATAACGAACGCTGTCAAGGCATCGCCGCCTGTGCGCCGGACATCCCGGCCCTGCGGGCGGTGCGATCGGGCAACGACCCGGTCCCGTCGTCGGTTGCCTGACAAAGAAAGATCCTTCTCATATGGTCGGCACGCCGTGCTCCCGCGCACGCAGCGCCGCCCTGGAAACCGACACGAGGCCACCTTGGATGCGATCGATCTGAAGATCCTCGGGCTGCTGCAGCACGATGCGACCCTCTCCATCGCCACCATCGGCGAGAAGGTCGGCCTGTCGCAGACGCCGTGCTGGAAGCGTATCCAGCGCCTCGAGGCCGACGGGGTCATAGACCGGCGCGTCGCCGTGCTCGATCCCGTGAAACTCGGCCTCGGCCTGACGGTGTTCGTCTCCATCGAGACCGCGGACCATTCGCGCGAGTGGCTGGAGCGCTTCGCCGAAACCGTGTCGGCCATGCCGGAGGTGCTGGAATTCTACCGCATGGCCGGGGATGTGGATTACATGCTGCGCGTCGTCGTGGCCGATATGCGCGCCTACGACACCTTCTATAAGCATCTGATCGCGACCCTGCCGTTGAAGAACGTCACCTCGCGCTTCGCCATGGAGAAGGTGAAGTCGACCACCGCCCTGCCCCTGCCCGCCCCACCGGTCAGCGGCCGCTTCGTGCCGACGCTGTCCGTGGTGGCGGGGGAATAGGCACGAGAGAACAAACTTCTGTTTTGCGGCGCACCCGCAGGCAGCTCCTTCTACCGTGACGTCGTTCTGTAAAACGGACATTCCGTTGACAGGGCGGCCGCTCAGGACGACATGGCTTTCCCAATGGCACGACACGCGATCCTCCCCCGCACGGCCCCGTTCGAAGACAAGGAACGGGCGAGCCTCGACGCCGTCCTCGGCGCCGCGACCCCGATCCAGCGGGCCTGGCTCGCCGGCTTCCTCGCCGGCCTCGACGCCGCCGGCGGTCAACCGGCGGCCGCGGTGCCGGCCGCGCCCCCGAAGGCGGCCGAGCCCCTGACGATCCTGTTCGCCAGCGAATCGGGCAATTCCGAAAAGCTCGCCGGCGACGTCGCCAAGCTCGCACGCAAGAGCGGGTTCAAGCCCAAGATTGTGGACTTCTTCGACCTCGACGTGGCCTCCCTGGCGCGCGAGAAGCACGTGGTCGCCATCGCCGCCACCTGGGGCGAGGGCGAGCCCCCGGCCCGGGCCATGCGGGCCTACGGCGAACTCATGGGTGAGGGCGCGCCGCGCCTCGACGGGATCGACTTCGCCGTTCTGGCGCTGGGCGATACGTCCTACGCGGAGTTCTGCGCCATCGGGAAGGCCCTCGATGCCCGGTTCGAGGCGCTGGGCGCCAAGCGCGCCTACGCGCGGGCCGACCTCGATCTCGACTTCGACGAGCCCGCCGCCGACTGGATCAAGAACACCGTCAAGGCCCTGACGCCGCCGCCCGGCGCCGACAACGTCGTGGCCGTAGACTTCGCCGCGCGCACCGTCGACGAGGACGACGAGGCCGAGCCGAGCCGCGAGCCCCGGGTGGTCGAGGTCGTCGATCACGTGAACCTGAACTCGTCGCGCTCCGACAAGGAGACCATCCACCTCGCCCTCGAGTTCGAGGACGGTGCGCCGGCCTATGAGCCGGGCGACAGCCTGGAGATCTACCCGGAGAACGATCCCGCCCTCGTCGACGAGATCCTGGCCGCCACGGGGCTTTCCGGCGACGAGGCCCTGCGCCGGGCCCTGCTCGCCGAGCGCGACATCACCACCCTGTCGGCCACCACGGTGGAGCGCTTCGCTAAGGCGACGGGCCACGCCGAGGCGCAGAAGCTCATCGACAGCGGCGAGGCCAAGGCCTGGATCGAGGGCCGCCACCTCATCGACCTCATCCAGAGCTTCCCGGCCACGGTCACGGCCGAGCACCTCGCCACCATCACCCGGCCGCTGCCGCCGCGCGCCTACTCCATCGCCTCATCGCGAAAAGAGGTGGGCGACGAGGTCCACCTCGTCATCGCGGCCGTGCGCTACGAGACCCATGGCCGGGCCCGCTCCGGCGTCACCTCGACCCATGTCGCCGACCGCGTGAAGAACGGCGCCAAGCTGCGGGTGAAGCTGAAGCCCAACCGCCACTTCCGCCTGCCGCAGGACCCGGCCACCGACATCATTATGGTGGGCCCCGGCACCGGCGTCGCGCCGTTCCGCGCCTTTGTGCAGGAGCGCCGCGCCGTCGAGGCGCCGGGGCGGTCGTGGCTGTTCTTCGGCGACCGGCACTTCACCCACGACTTCCTCTACCAGCTCGAATGGCAGGACGCCCTGGAGGACGGGTCGCTCACGAAGATCGACGTCGCCTTCTCGCGCGACCAGCCGCAGAAGATCTACGTGCAGGACCGCATCGACCATCACGCCCGGGAACTGGTGGAGTGGCTCGACGGCGGCGCCAGCTTCTACGTCTGCGGCGACGCCAACCGGATGGCCAAGGACGTGCGCAACGCCGTCGTGCGCGCCTACGCCACGGTGAAGTCCCTCGGCGAGGCCGAGGCGGAGGCGGCGGTCGCGGCACTGGAGCGCGCCCACCGCTACCAGCAGGATGTGTACTGATTAAAGAACCCTCCCCCCTGTGCGGGGGAGGGTGCCTGCGGAGCAGGCGGGAGAGGGGAAGCCCTATCCGGAACTGGCGCTCCCCTCACCCGACCCGCTGACGCGGGCCACCCTCTCCCGCAGAGGGGAGAGGGACGCGCACCCAAGGCACCAGACAAACTCGAAAAGACCGGAATCCCGCCATGGCCGAGCAGACCCCGCCCCGCACCTACGAGACCCCGCCGACCGAGCGCCCGATCACCGACGCGGAAGCCGCCCGGTCGGCGGGGCTCGCGCATAACGAGCACCTCAAGATCGCGTCGGGCTACCTGCGCGGGACCCTGGCCGACGGGCTGCTGAAGCACGCCACCGGCGCCATCTCGGAGGATGACGGCCAGCTCGTGAAGTTCCACGGGATGTACATGCAGGACGACCGCGACATCCGCGCGGAGCGCACGAAGAAGAAGCTCGAAAAAGCCTTCAGCTTCATGATCCGCCTGCGCATCGCCGGCGGCGTCGTCACCCCGAAGCAGTGGCTGGCGCTCGACGAGATCGCCACGACCTATGCGGGCGGGGCGCTCCGCGCGACCACGCGCCAGACGTTCCAGTACCACGGCGTCATCAAGTCGAACCTCAAGCGCACCATGGCGGCCATCGACGCGACGCTGCTCGACACCATCGCGGCCTGCGGCGACGTCAACCGCAACGTCATGGCGGCGACGAATCCGGCGCAGGTCGGCGCGCACAAGGCCGCCTACCAGCTCGGCAAGGACATCTCCGATTCGCTCCTGCCGAAGACCAGCGCCTGGCGCGAGATCTGGCTCGACGGCGAGCGCGTGGTCGGCGGCGAGGATGCGGCCGAAATCGAGCCCGTCTACGGCAAGACCTACCTGCCGCGGAAGTTCAAGACCGTGATCGCCGTGCCGCCCTCGAACGAGGTCGACATCTTCGCCCACGACCTCGGATTCATCGCCATCCTCGACGAGAAGAACCGGGTCACGGGCTGGAACGTCACCGTGGGCGGCGGCATGGGCATGACCCACGGCGAGACCGACACCTTCCCGCGCACCGCCGACGTGATGTGCTTCGTGAGCCCCGAGGATGCCCTCAAGACGGCCGAAGCCGTGATGACGGTGCAGCGCGACTGGGGCAACCGCAAGGTCCGCAAGAACGCCCGCCTGAAATACACCATCGAGCGCTACGGGCTCAGTGCCTTCCGCGCCGAGGTGGAGAAGCGCGTCGGCAAGCCGCTCGCCGACCCGAAGCCCTACACCTTCACCAACAACGGCGACCGCTACGGCTGGACCGAGGGCGACGACGGCCGCCACCACCTCACCCTCTACGTCGCCTCGGGCCGGATCAAGGATTACGAGAACGGCCCGCAGTTGCTCACGGGCCTGCGCAAGATCGCCGAGATCCACGAGGGCGACTTCCGCCTCACCGGCAACCAGAACGTCATCATCGCCAACGTCCCCTCGGACAAGCGCGCCGAGATCGAGGCGCTGGTCGACCAGCACGGCATGATGAAGGGGGCCAGTGCGCTCCGGCGCAACTCCATGGCCTGCGTGGCGCTGCCGACCTGCGGTCTCGCGCTCGCCGAGAGCGAGCGCTACCTGCCCGACCTGATGACCGAGCTCGAGACCAGCCTCGCCTCGCACGGCCTCGCCGAGGACGAGATCACCATCCGGATGACCGGCTGCCCCAACGGCTGCGCCCGACCGTTCATCGCCGAGATCGGCCTCGTCGGCCGCGGCCCGGAGCGCTACCACCTCTATCTCGGGGCCGCCTTCGACGGCTCGCGCCTGGGCAAGCTCTACGGCGAGGACGTGACGGCCTCGGAGATCAAGACCATCCTCGATCCGCTATTCGCCGCCTACGCGAAGAACAAGCAGCCGGGCGAGCGCTTCGGCGACTACCTCATCCGCGACGGCTACGTTACCCGGACGATCAACGGTCCGGATTTCCACGAGAAGATCGGCCCCCTGAAGAGCGCAGCCTGAGCTGCGGCGAGGGAGCGGGGATGTCTCGCTCCCTCACTCACGTTTGAGCATCGCACGGGCATAGCTTTCCAGAACGGCGTTCATGCGCGTCTGGTAGCCTCGCCCATGCTGCTTGTAGGCTTCGAGGACCGAGGTCTTGACCCGGAGCGTGACGGATTGCGTCCGATCCGGCTCGATGAGCTTGGCGTTTGCCCAGAACGCCTCATCGAGTTCCGGCACATCGCTGAAATCGATCTCGGAGTCCGGTACGGCCGCGATTTCATCGGGTGTCATCGGACGCGCGTAACGCTTCGTCATAGCGTTTCCTTTCCCTTTGGGAGGCAGGGCGAGCCGAGATGATTCGGGTGACGCCGCTCCGATCCGTGTGAACGACGGTTAGGAATGCGACCGCATCGGCCACACCGATACTGATCTCCCGCACCTCGCCGTAATCCGTACGCGTGTCGATGAACGTCCAAACCCGACCGGCGAAAATCCGGCTCGCCTGCGCGAAGCTGATGCCATGTTTGGCGATGTTCATGATCTCTTTGACTTCGTCCCACTCGAACTTCGCCCAGAAAATTCCTACATAAAGTATGTACGTGGGGTGGTCGCGGATCAAGTGTTGGGTCTATGTCAAACCTACCATAGGGCGGAATGCGCCGGCTCCGCCCAGGGTTCTGTCCTCATACTACCCATCGCCGAGGTTAGGCCGGATTTGGCAATCCGTTTTCGTGCCAGCGTGGCCAGCCTCGAAATCATTATCCTCGTCACACACGGTTCAGCGCGGTCCCGGCGCCAATCCAGCACCACCCATGGCCGATCACTACGGTCAAGCTTTTCGAAACATGTCGAAATTCAGGCCTTCGGTGAACCGTTGCGCTTGATGGCCGTTAACTCCCCACACAGAGGGGAACCGGCCATGGCCAAGCACGAGATCCTGAACTTCTTCGAGCATCGCCGCGACGGCGCCTGGATCTGCGTCAAGCCCTTCACCCTGACGACGAAGTCGAGCAGCGTGGATATTCAGCAGGGCATGCGCTTCGACTACGGCAACCGCATCGGTGGCGTCGATCTGGCGGAATACCTCGAACAGCTCGGCTCGCAGTTCGGCTCATAAGGCACACACGCGCGTCCCGTTGGTCGAAGGCCGGCTCAGCCTTTGACCGGGCCGGGGTTGCCGCTCTAGCGTGGCACCCATGACGATTGCAGCGGCACCCTTGACCGCCCCCCTCGACGAAACCGCGCCGATGACCCGGTGCCGTATCCTGGAAACCGCCGAGCGGGCGTTTCGGGACATCGGCTACCAGAAGACCACCGTCGCCGACATTGCCCGTACCCTGCGGATGAGCCCGGCGAACGTGTATCGGTTCTTCGATTCGAAGAAGGCGATCCACGAGGCGGTGATCAAGCGCCTCATGGACGAAACCGAGCGGCGCGTGACCGTCGCCTCGACCATGATCGGCCAGGGCGTGAGCGAACGCCTCGCCAACGTCATCCGCCTGCTGCACCGTGCCTGCGTCGAACGCTGCGACGCCAATCCGCGCATGCACGAGATGGTGGAGACCGCCGTCGCGGAGAGTTGGGACGTCTGCTCCCATCACATCGAACGGATCGGATCGGTGTTCGAAGGCCTCGTGGTCGAAGGCGTCGCCGCCGGGGAGTTCGCCGTCGCGGACCCGTCCCTGACGGCCGCCTGCCTCCACACGGCGGTCCTGCGCTACTGCCATCCCACACTGGTGAGCCGGTATCCCGACGCGGGCGTCCCGCCGGTGGATGCGATGATCGCCTTCCTCCTGCGGAGCCTGCGCGGCCCGGCCTGACCGCGGCTCAGGCCATTTCGGCGACGATCGCCTGGGCCACCGCTCTCGGATCGGCGGCGCCCGTGATGGGACGACCGACCACCACGTGGTCGATGCCCGCCCGCCGGGCCTCGACCGGCGTCATCACCCGCTTCTGGTCGCCGAGCCCGCTGCCGGCCGGGCGAATGCCCGGGGTGACGATGAGGCGCGACGGCCCGACCACGCCCCGGACCGATACCGCCTCGACGGCGCTGCAGACGATACCGTCGATTCCGGCCTCGTCGGCCTGACGCGCGCGCTGTGCCACGAGGTCGGCGACGGAAAGCGCATAACCCGCCTCGCGCGCATCGGCCTCGTCGTAGGAGGTCAGGACGGTGACCGCCAGGATCTGCAAGCCGCCGGTGCCGCGCCCGCGCACGGCCGCCCGCATGGTCTGCGAGTAGGCGTGGACCGTGAGGAAAGTCGGGCCGAGATCGGCGAGCGCCCGCACCCCCTCCTCCACGGTGTTACCGATGTCGTGGAGCTTGAGGTCGAGGAACACCTTGAGGCCGGCGGCGGCGAGACGCGGCACCAGGGCGAGGCCCCCCGCATAGGCGAGGCGGTAGCCGATCTTGTAGAAGGTCGCGGCGTCGCCGATGCGCCCCACCAACGCCTCCGCCTCCGCCACCGTCGCGACGTCAAGGGCGACGATGAGGCGGTCGCGCGGATCGGTCGTGGCGGGCATCGTGTATCCTCGGGCCAAAAGGTCTCGGGCGGCCATCCCGCGTCATGCGCCCGCTGTCAACGCGGCGCCATCGCGTCGGCCACCTCCGTACGCAGCACCGGCAGCAACTCGGCCTCGAACCACGGATTGGCCTTCAGCCAGCCGCTGTTGCGCCAGGACGGATGCGGCAGGGGCAGCACGCGCGGGCGACGCGGCGCGTCGAGGACGGCGCGCCAGCCCCGCACGGTCTCGGTGAGGCCGCCCTTCGACCGGCCGAGGTGCCACGCCTGCGCGTACTGGCCGATGACGAGGATGAGGTCGAGGTGCGGCAGGCCGGCGAACAGCTCCACCCGCCAGCGCTCGGCGCATTCGCGCCGGGGCGGCCGGTCGCCACCCTTGGCGTCGTAGCCCGGAAAGCACGCGCCCATGGGCACGATGGCGAGGCGCGCGGCGTCGTAGAACGCCGCCTCGTCGAGGCCGAGCCAGTCGCGCAGACGGATGCCGGACGGGTCCATGAACGGGATGCCGCTCTTGTCGGCCCTGTTGCCCGGCGCCTGGCTGGCGATGCACAGGCGGGCGCGGGCACTGCCCTGGACGATGGGGCGCGGCTCCTGCGGCAGGGGCGGTCCGTAGGCCGGGGCATCGCGGCAGATGCGGCAGGCGCGCAGGGACGCGGCGGTGGCGTCGAAATCCGGGGCGGGGTGCATGATGGCGGGGAGATAGGGGCGCCCGTCCGTCTCGGACAGGGGGAGTGCGGGAACGGTCGCGCGCTTCGGCCTTTAGCCCTTCGAACCTCCCAGGCCGGATCGCACGGCCCCCACCCGACGGATTTGCCCATGCCCTTCCTCGACGCCCCGGACGGCACCAAGCTCTTCTACAAGGATTGGGGGACCGGCCGCCCCGTCGTCTTCATCCACGGCTGGCCGCTCGATGCCGACATGTGGGAATACCAGATGCCGGGCGTGACCGAGGCCGGCTTTCGCACCATCGCCTACGACCGGCGCGGGTTCGGCCGCTCGGACCAGCCCTGGAGCGGCTACGATTACGACACCTTCGCCGACGACCTGAAGGCGGTCCTCGATCACCTCGATCTCCAGGACGTGGCCCTGGTCGGCTTCTCCATGGGCGGCGGCGAGATCGCCCGCTACCTGTCGCGCCACGGCGGCGCCCGGGTGTCCCGCGTCGCCCTCGTCTCGGCGGTGACGCCGATGCTGCTGAAGACCCCCGACCATCCCGACGGCGTCGACGCCGGCGTGTTCGAGGGCATGATCGACGGCCTCAAGGCCGACCGGCCGCACTTCCTGGCGAATTTTTCGAAGACCTTCTTCGGCGCCGGGGTGTTCTCGTCGCCGGCCTCCACCGAACTCATGCAGTGGACGGGCGATCTCGCCATGCGCGCCTCGCCGAAAGCCACCATCGCCTGCGTCCGCGCCTTCGGCGAGACGGATTTCCGCCCCGACATGGCGCATGTCCGGCTCCCGACCCTCATCATCCACGGCGACGACGACCAGACCGTGCCCATCGACGTCTCGGGCCGGGCGGCGGCGGCCGCGATTCCCGGCTCGACCCTCACGGTCTACGAGGGTGGATCGCATGCCCTGCCGTTCACCCATGGCGAGCGGCTGACGAACGATCTCGTGGCGTTTCTGCGGGCCTAGGGACTGGAACATATCCCGGTCCCAGCGTCTTGAATCCCGTATCGAACCATCATCGGCGGTGCTCCGAACATTCAGGCTAAGGTTTCGTTGGAACCGTGGCCTGCTTTCGACCGAGCTTTCCGAAGACATCATGAAGGACGATCCGCATGAAGGCGTTGTGCTGGCACGGCAAGGGTGACATCCGGTGCGACACCGTACCGGATCCCCGGATTGAGGATTCCCGCGACGTCATCATCAAGGTGACGTCCTGCGCCATCTGTGGCTCGGACCTCCACCTCATGGACGGTCAGATGCCGACCATGGAGGCGGGGGACGTCCTCGGGCACGAGTTCATGGGCGAAGTGGTCGAGGTCGGCACCGGCTTCACCAAGTTCAAGAAGGGCGACCGCATCGTCGTGCCGTTCAACATCAATTGCGGCGAGTGCCGCCAGTGCAAGCTTGGAAACTACTCCGTCTGCCAGCGCTCCAACCGCAACGGCGCCATGGCGGCGGCCCAGTTCGGTTATCCGACCGCCGGGTTGTTCGGCTACTCGCACCTCACCGGCGGCTATTCGGGCGGTCAGGCCGAGTACGTGCGCGTTCCGATGGCGGATGTGGCCCCGATGCTGGCGCCCGAGGGCATCGACGACGAGTCGCTCTTGTTCCTCACGGACATCCTGCCCACGGGCTGGCAGGGCGCCGAGCATTGCGAGATCAAGGGCGGCGAGATCATCGCCGTGTGGGGCGCCGGGCCGGTCGGCCTGTTCGCGATCCAGTCGGCGAAGATCATGGGCGCCGAGCGCATCATCGCCATCGACACGGTGCCCGAGCGCCTCGCCCTCGCCCGCGTCTACGGGGCCACCGACATCATCGACTACGTGAACGAGGACGTGTTCGAGCGGATCAAGGAGATCAGCAAGGGCGAGGGCGCCGATGGCGTCATCGACTGCGTCGGCATGGAGGCGAGCGCCGGCCACGGCATCGCCAGCCTCGTCAACACGATCCAGGAGAAGCTGACCTCCACGGAGCGTCCCTACGCCCTCATGGAGGCGATCAAGGCCGTGCGCCCCTGCGGCATCGTTTCGGTACCCGGCGTCTATGGCGGGCCGGTCCCGGTCAACATGGGCATGATCGTGCAGAAGGGCCTGACCATGAAGAGCGGGCAGACCCACGTGAAGCGCTACCTCGAGCCGCTGACGAAGCTGATCCAGGCGGGCAAGATCGACATGACATCGATGATCACCCACCGCTCCACCAACCTCGCCGATGGGCCCGACCTCTACAAGACGTTCCGCGACAAGAAGGACGGCTGCGTGAAGGTGGTGTTCCACCCGAACTGAGCGCCGCGGACCGCTTCGGACCGGGATCGCACCCGGTCCGAGGCGCCCGGCGGGAGGGCGCCGGGATTACGCCACCCTCCCCGCGCTTGTCCCGTCCGGCGGGCACGCGTAGGACATCGACATGGCATTCAAGGCGAAATCGGCATCGGAGACGAAGGCTGCGGATCTGGCCGCCGCCCTCGTGCGGATCGCGGACCGGGGAAGCGCGCCGCTCCATATCGGCGTGGACGAACTGCGGCAGGGCAACCCGCGCCTGACGCCCCTGGCCATCGGCCAGATGTTCCGCAAGCACCACGACATCATCGAGGCGGCCCTCTCCGAACGCGGCTACAGCCTCATCGACTATGCCGACCGGGGACCGGGCTTGGGGATGGCCTTCGAGATCGGCCCGGCGTGAGACCAAGGCGAGGCGGCCGGGCGGACTGATTGTCCCTCAGGAGCGATGCGCACCGGCCGGGTCGATGCCTCAAGTCGCCATCTTGGGAGCGGCCCAGGCGGTGATGGGTTGGACGCTGACCTGGAGACCATGCTTCCAGCGCACGCGGAACCGGCGGTAGGTGCGATCCCGATCCAGCTTGATGTCGATCGGGGCGGCCGCCGCGATGAACACGTCCTTGCGCAGGGTCACCAGGGTCCTGTCGCTGATCTCCCCGACGATGGTGCAGGGATAGATCCGGCTGCCGATTCGCACGACCGCCGGTTCGAGCTTGCCGTAACCGTTGGCCGATCGCGACGAATGAGGGCGCGTACTGAACCGCTTGAAGATCGACGGAACCCAGGAAAACATCGGATCGCTCGAAGTTGCTTTGCGGATACACCACGCTGCATCGATCCTGAGATCTCAATCCTGACCAATTCATGATCTTGAAGTCGTGCCGCGTTCACGCCTTCGCGATGATCGATTCGATCGGCGCGGCCTGCGTCACGGCACCGCGCGAACGCGCCCGCCGGCGTCCGCCCCTCGGGCCGACGCTCGAAATGTCCCCAATGAAACGCCCGCGGCACCGGGGTGAGAACCGGCGGCGACGGGGCGTCTCGTGACGGGCGCTACACGCCCTTGAGGCCGCCGAGATCGAGGGGCAGGGAGCGCAGGCGCCGGCCGGTGGCGGCGAAGACGGCGTTGGAGATGGCCGGCGCGATCACCGGCACGCCGGGCTCGCCGATGCCCGTCGGCGCCACGGTCGACGCCACGATGTGAACCTCGACCACCGGCATCTCGCTCATGCGCGTCGGCTCGTAGGTATCGAAGTTCGTCTCCTGCACCACCCCGTCCTTGAGGGTGATCTTGTTGCGCAGGACCGACGAGAGGGCGAAGCCCACGGCGCCCTCGACCTGAGCGCGGATGATGTCCGGATTGACGGCGATGCCGACATCGACGGCGGCGACGATGCGGTTGACCTTCACCTTGGCCGCGTCGGCGGTCACGTCGGCCACCATGGCGACGTAGGAGCCGAAGGATTCGTGGGCTGCGACGCCGAAGCCTTGCCCTTTCCCCGAGGGCCGGCTCGCCCAGCCGGCCTTCTCGGCGGCGAGCGCCAGGACGCCCGACAGGCGCGGGGCGCCTTTCAGCATGCCGAGGCGATACGCGACGGGGTCGGCCCCGGCGGCGTGGGCGAGTTCGTCGACGAACACCTCCATGGCCTGGGCCGTGTGGGTGTGGCCGACGGAGCGCCACCACAACACGGGCACGCCCTCGCGGGCGTTGTGGACCTCGAAGCGGTAGGCCGGCAGGGCGTAGGGTGTGTCCGATGCGCCCTCGATGGAGGTCGAATCGACGCCGTTCTTCACCAGCATCGCCTCGAACGGCGACCCAATCATGATCGACTTGCCGATCATGCGGTGCTCCCAGCCAACCACGGCCCCGGCGGCGTCGAGGCCGGCCCGGAGCTTGTGCACCACCATCGGGCGGTAATAGCCGCCGGCCATGTCGTCCTCGCGGGTCCAGACGAGGTGGACGGGGGCCTTGCCCCCCGTCGCCTTCACGATGGCGGCGGTCTCGGCGAAATAGTCGGCCCCCGGCGTGGCGCGCCGGCCGAACGAGCCGCCGGCCCACTGCGTGTGGAGGCGGACCTTGTCGGTGGTCACCCCGAGGGTGGCGGCGACGACGGCCTGCTCGATGGTCTGGATCTGGCAGCCGGCGAAGACGTCGTACGTGCCGTCGGGCGCCCGCTCGATGGTGGCGTTGAGGGGTTCCATGGAGGCGTGCGCGAGGTAGGGGAAGGTGAACTCCGCCTCCAGCACCTTCGCCGCCTTGGCGATGGCGCCGCCGGCGTCGCCGCGCTCGGAGGCGACGATCCCGGGGCTCTTCAGGCGCTCGCGGTACTCGGCGAGGATCGTGTCGGACGAGCGGGTCTCGGCGCCCGAATCGTCCCAGGTCACGTCGAGGACCTCGCGGCCCTTCATGGCCGACCACGTGTCCCGGGCGATCACCGCGACGCCGGTGGGGATCGTCACCACGTCGAGGACGCCCGGCATGGCGCGCGCCGCCTTGCTGTTCACCGTCGCCACCACGCCGCCGAAGCGCGGCGCGTGCAGCACCATGGCGGTGACCTGACCGGGGCGGCGGATATCCAGGGAATAGGTGGCGCTGCCGTCGGTCTTCGCCTTCGAATCGAGGCGGGGGACTTTGGTGCCGATGAGCGTCCACTGGTCCGGCCGCTTCAGCGTCGGCTCCTGCGGCACGGGCTGCGCCGCGGCGGCCTCGGCGAGTTCGCCGAAGCGGGCCTGCCGGTTCGAGGCGGCGTGGCGCACCACGCCGTTCGACACGGTGATCTCGGCGGCCGGGACTTTCCAGCTTTCCGCGGCGGCGGCCACCAGCATGGCCCGGGCGGCGGCACCGGCCCGGCGCAGCTGCAGCCACGAATTGGCGATGGCGGTGGAGCCGCCCGTGCCCTGCACGGGGCCCATCAGCATGTTGTTGTAGAGGGCCGCATCCGCCGGGGCGAAGGCCGTGCGCACGGTGGCCCAGTCGGCGTCGAGCTCGTCGGCGAGAATCGTGGCGAGGCCCGTGGTGTTGCCCTGGCCCATGTCGAGGTGCTTGATCATCACCGTGACGGTGTCGTCGGCGGCGATGCGCACGAAGGCGTTGGGCTTGGCCGGGCCGCCGGTGAGGTCGGGGCCGCCGGCGGCGCGGGCCTGGCGCGGGCCGCCGAGGGTGAAGCCGAGCAGGATCGCCCCCGTCGCGACGGTGGCCCCGCCGAGGAAGGCGCGGCGGGAGGGGGCGGTCTCCAGGGCCTGACGGACCTTCAGCATGGCGGACTCCAGTTCGGACGGGTCTTCGGGTGCGGGCCGGCGGACGAATGCAGACGATCAGGCGAGGCTGCGCGCCGCCTCGTGGATCGCCGCGCGGATGCGCTGGTAGGTGCCGCAGCGGCAGACGTTGCCGTCCATGGCCCCGTCGATGTCGGCATCCGTCGGCTTCGCGTTGCCCGACAGGAGGCCGATGGCCGACATCATCTGGCCGGACTGGCAGTAGCCGCACTGGACCACGTCGAGGCCGCGCCAGGCGGTACGCACCGCCTCGGCCACGCGTCCCGACACGCCCTCGATGGTGGTGACCTTGGCCTCACCGAGGTCGCCGATCCGGGTCTGGCAGGCGCGCACGGGCTGGCCGTCGAGGTGGACCGTGCAGGCGCCGCATTGCGCGATGCCGCAGCCGTACTTGGTGCCGGTCTTGTCGAGATGGTCGCGCAGCACCCACAGGAGCGGGGTCTCGGGATCGGCCTCGACGCTGTGGGCGACGCCGTTGACGGTCAGCTTCACCATGGGTCGTGCTCCGAACTCGCGATCTGGAACGATGCTAGACTGTGGAATACTTCCCCCGTGTGCGCCACCACACACGCCCCGTCCGCCGCGCAGCTCCCGTAGGACCACCCCGTCGTCCGGAATCGAGACAATCCGGCGGATCGCGGCAGGTCGATCTTAACATATTTCGATCATCCTGACAGGGTCGTGTTCCGACATGCTCGCGGCCCCCAGGGCGGCGAGCCCCCCCTTCGCGCGATCCTCAAGACGGTAATGCCCGACCTGACAGCGGAGATGATTCAGCGCGGGCGCGGCCCGTCCGCCCCGGAGGCGGTCCGCCGCCGCGAGGTCGCGCGGGAGATGCGCTCGGCCCGGGAGAAGCTGACCTCGACGAGCGGGCTGGAACGCGCGTTCGACTACGAACTCATCCGCGTCTACGCCCAGTACCGGACCGGCGCCGTCATCCCCCTGGCGCTCCTCGGCATCGCCATCGCGGGGACCTCCGCCCTGTGGGTGCCGCCCCCCGTCGCCGCCCTGTGGGGGGCGTGCCTGCTCGCGGCCGTCACCCTGTCGATGTTCGCGACCCGGCGCTTCCTGGCCCAGGACCCGGACGCGGCCTCCGTGACCGTGTGGCGGCGCTACTTCATGGTGTGCGAGGTCGTGCAGAGCACGTCCTGGGCCCTGATGATCCTGGTGGGCACCACGCCGGGCGCGCGCACCTTCGTGCTGTTCGGCCTCGTCATCGTCGCGGCGGTGGTGACCATGCTGGCCGCGACCCTGCCGGCGGCGGCGGTGGCCGCCCTCGTCCCCCTCAACGTCGCCGCCCTCGCCCTGCTCGCGTTCTCGCACGACATGGACACCGCCATGCTGGTGGCCATGGTGGTGGGCGCGCAGGTGTTCTTCATGGGGCTGGCCCAGCGGGTCTACGCCTCCACCGTGGGCGCCCTGAAATCCCAGGCGGAGAAGGACGCGATCTTCGGCGAACTCGAACAGGCCAAGGCCAATTCCGACGAGGCCCGCCGCCGGGCGGAGGAAGCCAACCTCGCCAAGAGCCGGTTCCTCGCCACCATGAGCCACGAGCTGCGCACGCCGCTCAACGCCATCCTGGGCTTCTCCGAGGTGATGAAGAACGAGGTGTTCGGCGCCCACGTGGCGCCGTCCTACAAGGAATACGCCGCCGACATCCACGACAGCGGCCTGCACCTCCTCAACCTCATCAACGAGATCCTCGACCTGTCGCGCATCGAGGCCGGGCGCTACGAACTCAACGAGGAGGCGATCCAGCTCGGCCACGCCGTGGACGAGTGCCGCCACATGATCGGCCTGCGCGCGCGGAGCAAGGGCCAGACCTTCCACGAGTTCGTCGACGACACCCTGCCGCGCCTGTGGGCGGACGAGCGGGCCCTGCGCCAGATCATCCTCAACCTCCTGTCGAACGCGGTGAAGTTCACCCCGCCGGGCGGCGAGATCACCATCAAGGTCGGCTGGACCTCGTCGGGCGGGCAGTATGTCAGCGTGAAGGACAGCGGCCCCGGCATCCCGGAGGACGAACTCGGCACGGTGATGTCGTCGTTCGGCCGCGGGTCCCTCGCCATCAAGACCGCCGAGCAGGGGTCCGGCCTCGGCCTGCCCATCGTCAAGGGCCTCGTCGACCTCCACGGCGGCAACTTCCAGCTGAAATCGAAGCCGCGCGAGGGCACCGAGGTG
The DNA here is from genome assembly GCF_008039485.1 of Methylobacterium sp. WL69. Taxonomy (NCBI): domain Bacteria; kingdom Pseudomonadati; phylum Pseudomonadota; class Alphaproteobacteria; order Hyphomicrobiales; family Methylobacteriaceae; genus Methylobacterium; species Methylobacterium sp. WL69. Next base: position 128,720 of record NZ_VRUZ01000002.1, read on the forward strand.
GTGGTCACCTTCCCGGCGACCCGCGTCATGGACACCCTGCCGGCCCTCGACCTTCCGGGCGAAGCGCTGGCCGACCGGGACGGGCCGGGCGCCGCCGCGCCGAAGCCCGAGGCCAAGCGCGGCCGGTCCGCGGCGCGGGCGGCCTGACCCGGGGCGGGCGGCGGCCGTCTCAGGCGCCGCGGGCCCGACAACCGCGCGGGCGATCCCCTTCCGAAAAGCCGTTCCTGGTCCGTATGTTGCTTGCCCGTGGGACGTGGGCACGGCGATCATCGCGGCCGATTCGAATCGGCCGCGGGACGGGGGACGATGAGCCAGACAGTCCCGACCGCTTCGCCTCCGCCGGCCGGCATCCCGACGCCCCTCGACGCGACCTATCGCCGGATCACCTGGCGCCTCCTGCCGTTCCTGATGGGCCTGTGGATCCTGTCCTGGATCGACCGGGTCAACATCGGCTTCGCCAAGCTGCAGATGCTCGCCGACCTCAGGTTCAGCGAGACCGTCTACGGCATCGGCGCGGGAATCTTCTTCCTCGGCTACTTCCTCTGCGAGGTGCCGAGCAATCTGCTTCTCGAATACATCGGCGCCCGCCGGACCATCGCACGCATCACCTTCCTGTGGGGCGCCTGCTGCGTGGCGATGATGTTCGTCACGACGCCGGCCGGGTTCTACGTGCTGCGCTTCCTGCTCGGCGTGTTCGAGGCCGGCTTCTATCCCGGCGTGATCCTGTTCCTGACCTACTGGTACCCCACCCCGCGGCGGGCCCGGGTGTTCGGCCTGTTCATGTCGGCCTCGGCGCTCGCCGGCGTCATCGGCGGGCCGCTCGCCGGCGCGATCATGACCGGCCTGGACGGGGTGAACGGCTGGTCCGGCTGGCAATGGGTCTTCCTGCTGGAGGGAATTCCCTCGATCCTCGCCGGCCTCGTCACCCTGCTCTACCTCACCGACCGGCCCGCGAAGGCCACCTGGCTCACGGCCGAACAGAGGGCCCTGGTCGAGGCAGACCTCGCCCGCGACGCGGCGGCGCTCGGCCCGCGCGAACACCGCATCCTCGCCTGCCTCGGGGATGCCCGCGTCTGGCAGTGCATCGCGATCTTCTTCTGCATCGTCACCGCCAACTCGGCGCTCACCTTCTTCGGGCCGAGCGTGGTGCGGGAGGCCGGCTTCACCGATCCGCTCACCATCGGCTGGATCATGTCGGGGGCCTATCTCTGCGGCGGCGCCGGGATGATCCTCAACGGCCTCCACTCCGACCGCACCGGCGAGTCCCGGCTGCATTGCGGCGTGCCGGCCCTCGTCGGCGCGGTGGCCATCGCGGTTCTCGGCTTCCTCGTGCCCGTGAGCCCCGGCCTCGCCATCGTCGCCCTGACGGTGGCCATCGTCGGCACCATGAGCGCGATCCCCGTGTTCTGGCAGATCCCCGGCCGGTTCCTGGCGGGTTCGGCCGCCGCCGCCGGCATCGCCCTGATCAACTCGGTGGCGAACCTCGCGGGGTTCGGCGCCCCGGCCGCCATGGGGTACCTGCGCGAGCACACCGGCTCGGTCTCCACCGGCCTCTGGATCGTGGCCGCCGTCGAGTGCGCCGCCCTCGTCCTCATCCTCGCCTTCGTTCCGCCCGAGACGCCCACCGCGCAGCCCCGCGCCGTGACGGCTTGAGCGGGGCATCACGCCCCAAGGAGTTCCTCATGGATCGACAAGAAGCGGATCGGCGTGAACCGGATCGGCGTGAACCGGATCGACATGCCCTGACGCGCCGCGGCCTCGTCGGAGCCGGGATCGGCGGCGCCGCCATGGCCGTCGCGCCCGGGGCCCTGGCGCAGGCGGGGCCGCCCCCGGCGAGCCCATCCCAGCCCGGCGCCCTGACCACGGCGCCGGTGGTCCAGGCCGGCCTCGGGCCGCGCTTGACCCTGCACGCCATCGACAATTTCCACGGCACGCCCGGCGCCGGGATGATCTGCGACCTCTCCATCCGCGAGGGCGATGCCTATCGGCCGATCAAGACCGTCACCACGGGCGCCAACGGCCGCACGGCTGAGCCGCTCCTGCTGGAAGACGCCCTGAAGGTGGGCCACTACGAGTTGCTCATGCACTTCGAGGAATACTTCGCGAAGACCGGCGCCACCCTGCCGAGTCCGAACTTCCTCGGCCTCGTGCCCGTGCGCTTCGTCATCCGCGACGCGAGCCAGCGCTACCACCTGCCGGTGCTGTTCACGCCGTGGGGCTATTCCTACTACCGCGGCAGCTGACGCCCCCGCGCCCGACCCTTCCCCGAAGTCTTCCTCGAAGCAGCGAGCCCCCATGGCCGGCATCACCACCCACGTCCTCGACGCGGATCGCGGCCGCCCCGCCCCCGGGGTGCGCATCGACTTCTCGATGATGGAGGGCGGCGCGTGGCGCCTCCTCAAATCCGTCGTCACCAACGCGGACGGGCGCACCGACAAGCCGATCCTGCCCGGCGACGAGGCCAGGGCGGGCCAGTACCAGCTCGAATTCCACGTCGACGCCTATCTCAAGACGAAGCCCGGCGTGACCGAGGCCGACATCTTCGTCGACAACCCGGTGGTGCGCTTCTCGGTCTCCGACGTGAAGCAGCACTATCACGTGCCGATGCTGTGCACGCCCGGCAACTGCACGACCTATCGGGGAAGCTGAGACCCAATGACGGACCTCGCCACCCTGAACCACCTCGACCGCGCAGACTTCGTCGCCCTGCTGGGCGGCGTGTTCGAGCATGCCGCCTGGGTCGCCGAGGGCGCGTTTCCGGCCCGGCCCTTCGCCAGCGTCGCGGACCTGCATGCGGCGATGATGGGCGTGGTGCGGGGAGCCTCGACGGAAGAGCGCCGGGCCTTCCTCAACGGCCACCCGGAACTCGCCGGCCCGGAGGCACGGGCGCGCAGCATGACCGCCGATTCGGCGAGCGAGCAGGGCAGCGCCGCCCTCGACCGCATGCCCCAGGCCGACGCGGACGCCTTCGACCGCCTGAACGCCGCCTACCGCGAAAAATTCGGGTTTCCGCTCATCGTCGCCGTGCGGGGCCGCGACCGGGCCGAGATCCTGCGGATCTTCGGAGCGCGCGTGCTGCGGGACCCGGCGGAGGAGGAGGCGACCGCCGTTGAGGAGATCGCCCTGATCACCCGGATGCGCCTCGACCGCCTGATCAGCTAACCCTCCGAGCGCTCCGAGACGCCGGCTTGGGCGAAGGTCGCCATGTCGCGGTGGCAGGCGAGCGCGCCCTTGAGGAGGCCCACCGCCAGGGCCGCGCCGGAGCCCTCGCCGAGCCGCATGCCCAGCGCCAGGAGCGGCACGAGGCCGAGGCGCTCCAGCACGTCGGCATGGGCGCCCTCGGCCGAGACGTGGCCGGCGAGGCAATGGTCGAGGAGCGACGGATCGAGGGCGTGCAGGATCGCGGCGGCGGCGGTGGCGACGTAGCCGTCGAGGACCACCGGCACCCGCTGCAGGCGCGCGGCGAGGATCGCCCCGGCGATGGCTGCGATCTCCCGGCCGCCGAGGCGGGCCAGGATCTCCAGGGGGTCGTCGAGGTGGCCGGCATGGTGGGCGAGCGCCGCCTCCACGGCCGCGACCTTGCGGGCGAGGCCCGCCTCGTCCACCCCCGTGCCGCGCCCAACCCAGTGGGCCGGCGCGCCGCCGTAGAGGGCGGCGTAGATCGCCGCCGCCACGGTGGTGTTGCCGATGCCCATCTCGCCGACCGCCAGGCAATCGGTGCCGGCGGCCACCGCCTCCATGCCGAACGCCATGGTGGCGACGCAGGCCTTCTCGTCGAAGGCCGGGCCCGTCGTGATGTCGCCGGTGGGGAGATCGATGGCGAGGTCGAACACCTTGAAGCCGAGGCCGTAGGCGGCGCAGATCTGGTTGATCGCCCCCCCGCCGGCGGCGAAGTTCTCGAGCATCTGCCGGTTCACCTCCGCCGGATAGGCCGAGACGCCCCGCGCCGCGACGCCGTGGCTGCCGGCGAAGACGCAGACCAGGGGCCGGTCGAGGCTGGGCTGGCCCTTGCCCTGCCAGGCGGCGAGCCAGGCGACGAGGTGTTCGAGGCGCCCGAGGGAGCCCGCGGGCTTCGTCAGGGTGGCGTCGCGCTCGGCCACCATGGCGACGGCGTCCCGGTCCGGCCCCGGCAGGCCGGTGATAAGGCGGCGGATGTCGGCGAATGGGGTCTCGTCTGACATTGGATCTGACATGGGATCTGACATGGGGCACGAATCCGGGGGCGGCCGCCGCGCCGGGATGGCGGACCGCCTGTCGCCGGAGCTATAACGGGCGCCGGGATGGCGGTGAAGGCGGGGGTTGTGGCGATGGACTCCGAGCGTCCGGACGAGCCGGCCTTTCCGGGTGCGGGGCTCGCCTACGACGGGGCCGCGTGCCTGCGGTTCTACTCGCGCCTGCCCGTGCCGGCCCTGCCCGGCGAGGGCGACCCGCACGCCCCGCCGGATTTCACCCGCGTGCCCCGGATGCTGCCGCTGGCCGGCCTCGTTCTGGCGCTGCCCGGCGCCGTCGTGCTGCTCGCCGCCTGGGGGCTCGGCCTCGGACCGTTCCTCGCCGCGACCCTCGCGGTGGCGACGGGTGCACTCATCACCGGCGCCCTGCACGAGGACGGCCTCGCCGACGTCGCCGACGGGTTCGGCGGCGGCACAACCCGCGAGCGGCGCCTAGAGATCATGCGCGACAGCCGCATCGGCGCCTATGGCGGCGTCGCCCTGGTCCTGGCCCTGGCCCTGCGCATCGGGGCGCTCGCCACCCTCCTCGACCGGGTCGACGCCGGCGCGGCCGTCGCCCTGGTCCTCGCCGCCGCCCTGTCGCGCACCGCCGCCCTCGCCCCGATGGTGCTGCTCGATCCCGCCCGCCGCGACGGCGCCGCCGCCGCCGTGGGCCGCCCCGGGCACCCCGCCTTGATGGTGGCGGGTACCCTCGCCTTCGCCCTCGCTCTCCTGGCCGCGCTCCTCGGCCTGCCCTTCGGCGGAATCGTCCTGATGCTGGTTCTCTCCGGCCTCGGCGCCCTGGCGGTGACGGCGCTGGCCCGGCGCCGGATCGGCGGCCAGACCGGCGATGTCATCGGCGCCTGCCAGCAGGTGGCCGAGATCGCCGCCCTCCTCGGGCTCGTGGCGGCGGTGCCGGCCTGATGGTGTCCGCGACGCCATCCGGGCTTGATCCCCCAACACCCCGGCTGGCATGAACGCCGGGATGATCCAGGCCGCCCCAAAATTTTCGAGCCCGAAGCTCTCGAGCCCAAAGCCCTCGAGCCCCTGCAACAAGACCTGCCTGCTCGATGCGGTCTCGGGCCTGTGCGAGGGCTGCGGGCGCACGCGCAACGAGATCGCCCTGTGGGGCTCGATGACGGAGCCCCAGCGGCAGGCGGTGATGGCGGGTCTGCCCGAGCGCCTGCACCGGGCGTTTCCACACCGTGCCTTCCCGAACCGGGTCGCCCCGTGAGCGTCCCCGGTCTGGCCCTCGCCGCCCTCGGCCTCGTGCTGGCGGTGCTGATCTTCTCGCACGACAGCCGGAGCGTCGTCGGCCTGGAGCCGGACCAGCTCGCGAGTCTCGCCATCAGCGGCAGCCTGCTCGCCGTCATCGCCGCCGGGTTCTGGCACCAGTTCCGCGGCAACCTCGGGGCGAACGTGCGCGCGGCGCTGATCTGGGGCGCCCTCGCCCTCGCCCTTGTCGCCGGTTACGCCTACCGCGACGAGGCCCGGACCGTGGGCGCGCGCCTGATGGGCGCCGTGCGGCCGGGCAGCGCCGTGGTGGGAGACGACGGCAGCGTGACCATCACCCGTCGGGCCGGCGGCGACTTCTACGTCCGCGCCGAGGTCAACGGCCAGGCCCACGGCTTCCAGTTCGATACGGGCGCGAGCTCCGTGGTGCTCACCGCCGAGACGGCGGCGGCTTTGGGCATCCGGCCGGCGGAATCGGAGTTCGGGGTGCGGGTCTCCACCGCCAACGGCACCACTATGGCGGCCCCGGCCTTCCTCGACTCGATCCGCGTCGGCACCCTCGTGGAGCGTCGCGTCCCGGCCCTGGTCAGCCGGCCCGGCGCCCTGCGCGACAACCTGCTCGGCATGAGCTTCCTCGACCGCCTGTCCGGCTTCGAGGTGCGCGGCGACCGGCTGATCCTGCGCGGGTCTTAGGCCGCCTGATCGCGCTCGGCCTCCGCCCGCGCGACGAGGGCCACGGCCTCCCGCAGGGTCTCGACGCCGGCCTCCGGGTCGAGGCCCCGGGTCGAGAGGTGGCGGCGATAGGCCCGCGCGCCGGGGCGGCCGTTGAACAGGCCGAGCATGTGCCGGGTCACCCCGTGCAGGCGCACGCCTTCCTGCAGGAAATCGGCGAGGGCCGGCACGAACGCCTCCACGGCTGCGTAAGCGTCGGCCACGGGAGCCGCCTCCCCGAACAGCATCGGATCGACGTCGAGGAGGATCGCCGGGTCGCCGTAGGCGGCGCGCCCGATCATCACGCCGTCGACATGGGCGAGCTGGGCCTTCGCGTCCGCAACGGTCGCGAGGCCGCCGTTGATGGCGATGGGCAGCCCCGGATAGGCGCGCTTCAGCCGCGCCACCCGGTCGTAGTCGAGGGGCGGCACGTCGCGGTTCTCCTTCGGCGACAGGCCCTGGAGCCACGCCTTGCGGGCATGGACGACGAGGCCGTCGACCCCGGCCGCGATCACGGCCCGCGCCAGCGCGTCGAGGGCGATCTCGGTGTCCTGGTCGTCGACGCCGATGCGGCACTTCACCGTGATGGGCACGCCCACGGCGGCCTTCATGGCGGCAACGCAGTCGGCCACCACGGCCGGCTCGCGCATGAGGCAGGCGCCGAAGCGCCCGTCCTGCACCCGGTCCGACGGGCAGCCGACATTGAGGTTGACCTCGTCGTAGCCGAACCCTTCGGCGATGCGCGCGGCCTGCGCCAGATCGGCCGGGTTCGACCCGCCGAGCTGCACCGCCACGGGATGCTCCGCCGGCGCGAAGGCGAGGAGCCGGTCGCGCGGGCCGTGCAGCACGGCACCGGTGGTGACCATCTCGGTGTAGAGCCGGGCGCGCCGTGACAGGGTGCGGTGGAATGAACGACAGTACCGATCAGTCCAGTCCATCATGGGTGCAATGGAGAAGCGCAGATCGTCAGGTATCATCATGGCAACGTGGCGATCGAGCGGACGAGCTTCAACGCGGCGGACGGTCAGTGATCGTGCTTGCAGTCCGGCCCGTGGACATGATCCTTGTGGGCGTGGTCGTGCCTGTGCCCATGCGAATGATCATGGTCGTGCCCGTGCTCATGCGCGTGGCTAGGCTCGGCGTGTGAATGATCGTGTTCATGCGAATGCGCGTGCCCATGATCGTGCCCGCACTGGCTGTGGTCGTGCGCCTCGCGCTCGGGCTTGAAGGCGCGGGTGACGGGGGTCGCGGCGCAGCCCTGGCCGCGTACGAGTTCGGCGGCCGAGGCCGGGACGTAGAGCACCTCCGCGGCGATCTCGGCCGGGACGTGGCTGCCGCCGAGCTGCCAGGCGAGGCGCAGGAGGCGGGCGGGGTTGGCGGCACGCACCTCCAGGAGGGCTTCGGCCGCCGCTTCCACGAGGATCAGGCGGCCGTCCTCCAGCCGCAGGGCGTCGCCGTCCTCGAGGGACGCCGCCTTGGCCAGCGCCGGGGTGAAGCCGAGGCCGCCCGCCCCCGTCAGGGTCGCGGGCGGGGCCTGGCGGGCGGCGTGATCGAGGGTGACGCGATCGACCACGGCGTCGGCGCGGACGGCGGCTTTGCGGATCAGGGTGGTGGCGCGCAGCATGAAAACCTCTCGGACAGGCCACACCCCTACCGGATTTCGGCGGCGAACGGAAAGCTGGCGAAAACTCGGCCGTACCGCCCCCACGGCGGGAACCTTAGCCGTACCGCGTGCATTCCTTGAGCGGAATAGCTAAGCTCAAGTCTCGCTTCGGACCGGCTCAAGACCGGACATCACCACGCCTACGGGAGTCTCGCATCATGAAGAAGCTCATCGCCGCCACCCTCGCCGGGGCCCTCGCCCTGTCCCTCGGCGCCTGCAACACCCCCGAGGATCGCGCCCTCGGCGGCGCCGGTCTCGGTGCCCTGGCGGGTGCGGCCATCGGCGGCGCGGCGACCGGCCGGGCCGGCGGCGCTCTGGCGGGTGCGGCCATCGGCGGCGCCGGCGGCGCCATCGTGGGCGCCTCCACCGCCCCGCGCTGCCCCTACGGCACCTACCGCGACGCCTACGGCGACGTGTACTGCCGCTGAGCTTTTTTGACGGGATGCCGCGCCTCCGGGCGCGGCGGATACGCGGTTCGGGAAGGGTCGGGGCACACGCCCCGGCCCTTCCTTCGTTCGGGCATGCCCCCTCGCATCGTGAAACCCCTCCGGTATAAGGACGCCTCGCGACACCTCACCCGCCGGCCGCCCGATGCCCCCGCTCCCCGTCCCTCCCCTGCCGCGCCCGGCCGCGAGGTCCGCCTGATGAGCATCGGGATCTGGGGCAAACTCGGAGGTGCGGGTCTCGGCCTCGCCGTCGGCGGGCCCATCGGCGGGCTGGTCGGCGGGGTCGCGGGCCATTTCCTCGTCGATCGCGAGGGCGCCCTGTTCGGGACCACGCCCCGCGACGTGGTGTTCACCACCGGCCTCGTGGCTTTGGCCGCCAAGATGGCGAAATCCGACGGCGTGGTGACCCCATCCGAGATCGAGGCATTCGCCCAAGTCGTGCAGGTGGGCGAGCGCGAGCGCGCTGGGGTCCAGCGCCTGTTCGATCTCGCCAAGGGCACGTCCAACGGCTTCGAGGCCTATGCCCGGCAGCTCGCCGGCACCTTCCACGACGAGCCTGGCCTGCTCGAGGACGTCCTCGACGGCCTGTTCCACATCGCCAAGGCCGACGGGGCGATCCATGAGGCCGAGGAGCGCTACCTGCGCGCCGTGGCCGAGACCTTCGGCTTCGACGAGGCCGCCTTCCGGCGCATCGCCGCCCGCCACGTCAACCTGGCGGACGATCCCTACGCCGTGCTCGGCCTCGACCACGATGTCGACGACGCCGCCCTCAAGGCGGCCCACCGCGCCCTGGTGATCGAGAACCACCCCGACCGGGCCATGGCGCGCGGCCTGCCGCCCGAGGCCGTGACCATCGCCACCCGGCGCCTGGCCGCCATCAACGCGGCCTACGACCGGATTTCCGCCGAGCGAGGGTTGCGATGAAGCCGAATCCCGAGAGCCCGCTCGCCACCTCCGTCCACCCCTCGCCCAACCACGGCGAGCGCCGCAGCGGCCCCGTCGACCTGCTGATCCTGCACTACACCGGCATGGAGAGTGCGGCGGCCGCCCTGCAGCGCCTCGCCAACCCCGTGGCGGAGGTCTCGGCCCATTACGTGGTGCTGGAGGACGGGCGCGTGGTGCAGATGGTGCCCGAGGGCCGCCGGGCCTGGCACGCGGGCCGGGGCTCCTGGGCCGGGATCACCGACATCAACTCACGGTCCCTTGGCATCGAGATCGTCAACGCCGGCCATGCCGGCGGCCTGCCGGCCTATGCGGCGGCGCAGGTCGCCTCGGTGATCGCCCTCTGCGGCGATCTCACCGGGCGCTGGAGCATCCCCGCCCACCGGGTGCTCGCCCATTCCGACATCGCGCCCGAGCGCAAGGAGGACCCCGGCGAGCATTTTTCGTGGGACGCCCTGGCGCGGGCCGGGATCGGCCATTGGGTGACGCCGACGCCGATCCGCGACGGGCGCTTCTTTTCGCAGGGGGATTCGGGCCAGCCCGTCGAGGCACTCCAGGCGATGTTTTCCCTCTACGGCTACGACCTGCCCGTGACCGGGGCCTTCGATGCCCGGACAAGGGCCGTGGTCACCGCGTTCCAGCGCCACTTCCGCCCCGCCCGGGTGGACGGAGTGGCGGATGCCTCCACCATCACGACCCTGCGCGACCTCATCGCCGCCCTGCCGGGTCGGGGCTGAGCCGCGAAACCACCCGAGGAAGGCCTCATGCTGTTCCGCTTCCTGACCACCGGCCTGCTCGGCCTCGTTGTCCTCGCCCCGGCGGCCCGGGCGGAGCCCGCGGCTACGTGTCAGGACGGCCCCGATTTCACGCAGCCGACCCATCTCGCCACGGTGATCGCGCCCGAGCGCGTCCCCTTCGTGAAATCAACCTGGCAGGACAAGGCCTGCCCGTCGGCGAAGGCGGTGTGCCGCGAGGCGGCCTATCTGGTGATGGGCAACCGGGTGCTGGTGAACGGCACACTGCGGGATTTCGCCTGCGCCACCTATCGCGGCGCCAAGGGCGCGACCCGCAGCGGATGGATCCCGCAAGCCGCCCTCAAGACCGAGCCGCCGACGAATCCCGGTCTCGCCGACTGGGTCGGGACCTGGACGAGCGGACCGGAGCAGACCATCACCATCGTGGCCAAGGGCGACAGTCTCGTCCTCGTCGGCGAGGCCACCTACGGGGCGCAGAACCCGGAGCGCGTGCGGCGGGGGGGTGTCAATATCGGTCAGTTCCAGGCCACGGCGCAGCCGACGGGGGCGAATCTCGGCTTCACCGAAGCGGCGGATGGCGGCCCGACGCAGCCCTACGGGCATTCCGACGATTCCGCCTGCCAAGTCCGCCTGCGCCTCGTCCCGCCCTTCCTGCAGGCCCAGAGCAACGCGGGCTGCGGCGGCATGAACGTCACCTTCACGGGCCTCTACGGCCGAAAAGGTTGAGGCGGGCGGCGCCCCCTCCCCTCAGGCGTGGTGCGCCTCGGCCTTCTCCGCCTCCGAAGACGCGCCCCGCGTGCGCCACAGGCTGTAGCTGACGCCGGCCACCAGCAGCACCACGGTGACGGCGAGGGACACCCAGGCCGGCACGTGGACGAGGTCGAACGTGTCGGCGACCACGATCTTGGTGCCGATGAAGATCAGGATGAAGGCGAGCGCCGTTTTGAGGTAGGCGAAGCGGTCCACCATGGCGGCCAGGGCGAAGTAGAGCGCGCGCAGGCCGAGGATGGCGAAGATGTTCGAGGTGTAGACCACGAAGGTGTCGGTGGTGATGGCGAAGATCGCCGGCACGCTGTCGACGGCGAAGATCACGTCGGCGCCGTTCACGAGGATGAGGGCCAGGGCCATGGGCGTCAGCCACAGGGCGAGCTTGCCGGTCTTCGGATCGGCTTTTCGCACGACGAAGCGCTGGCCGTGCAGCTCGGGCGTGATGCGCAAGGCCTTTTGGAGGTAGCGGACCACCCGGTTCTCGTTGATGTCGCCGGGTTCCTCCTCCTTCGAGAACAGCATCTTCAGGCCGGCGAAGATGAGGAAGGCGGCGAAGATCGACAGCACCCAGGCGGCCTGATGCACCAGGGCGGCCCCGAGCCCGATCATCAGCCCGCGCAGGAGCACGGCGGCGAGGATGCCCCAGACCAGCACCCGGTGCTGGGCCGCGCGCGGGATGTTGAGGGCCGTGAGGATGACGGCGATGACGAAGACGTTATCCATGGACAGCGACTTCTCGACCACGAGGCCGGCCACGTATTCCTGGCCCGCCTGCGGTCCGAGGTACCACCACACCCAGCCGCCGAAGACGAGGCCGAGGCTGAAGTAGAACGCCGTGAGGAGCAGGCTCTCCTTCACGCCGATCTCGTGATTCTTGTCCTTGTGCAGCAGGCCGAGGTCGAAGGCGAGGAGGCCCGCGATCAGGGCGTGGAAGCCGAGCCACATCCAGACCGGCTTGCCGAGCCATTCATAGGTGAGAAGTTCCATGCGCGGACCGTCGATGCTTCTTGAGGAGAGAAAGCATCGGCTCCGACATCACGGAACGCGTCACAGAGCATCCCGCCAGAGGGGCCCGCAGCCGATGGGCCGGAGTTGGGGCCAGGGGACACGCGAATCAAGGGCGGCGCTTGACAGGGACACCCGCGCGACGGCCTTGCCGGGGTCGCGATCCCTGGACGGTCGCGCGGAGCTCGCATGACGGGACACCCTGAGAACGGCCCGGCGGTGATCGGCGGCGGCCCGGCCGGGCTGATGGCGGCGGAGGTGCTGGCGCGGGCCGGCCACGCCGTGACCGTCTACGACCGGATGCCGTCGCCATCGCGAAAACTTCTCATCGCCGGGCGCGGCGGCCTCAACCTGACGCATTCCGAGGCGCTGCCAGAGTTCCTCGGCCGCTATCACCCCCCGGGCGGGGCGCTGGCCGGGGCCATCGAGCGCTTTCCCCCCGAGGCCCTGCGGGCGTGGTGCGCCGACCTCGGCCAGCCGACCTTCGTCGGATCGAGCGGCCGGGTGTTTCCCGAGAGCTTCAAGGCCTTGCCCCTGCTGCGGGCCTGGCTCGCGCGCCTCGACGGTCTCGGCGTCACCCTCCGCACCCGGCATCGCTTCGTCGGCTGGTCGGAGACGGGCGCGGTTCGGTTCGAGACGCCGGAGGGCCGGGTCGAGGCCCGTCCCGCCTCCCTGCTCCTGGCGCTCGGGGGCGCGAGCTGGCCGCGCCTCGGCTCGGACGGCGCCTGGGTGCCGGTGCTGGAGGGCCGGGGCATCCCGGTGACGCCCCTCCGGGCCTCCAATGTCGGCTTCTCCGTCGATTGGTCGCCGGTGTTCTTCGAGCGCTTCGCCGGCCAGCCCCTCAAGCGCATCGCCCTGAGCGTGGGCGATCACCGGGTCCGCGGCGAGGCGATGATCACCGCCGGGGGGATCGAGGGCGGCGCGCTCTACGCCGCGTCCCACGCGATCCGGACGGCCCTGGCCGACGGGCCGGGGATCGTCATCACCCTCGACCTGCGCCCCGACCTCCCGGAGGGCGCCCTGGCCCTGGCCCTGGGCAAGACCAGACCGGGCGAATCCCTCGCCAACCGCCTGCGCAAGGCCGCCGGGCTCTCGCCCGTGGCGGCGGGGTTCCTGCGCGAGGCGGCGGGACAGGCGCTCCCCGGCGAGGCGGCGGCCCTCGCCGCCCTCATCAAGGCCGCGCCCCTGCGCCTCCTGGCCCCGCGCCCCATCGAACGAGCGATCTCGTCGGCCGGCGGGGTGCCGTTCGGGCAGATCGACGACGGCTTCATGCTGAGCGCCCGCCCCGGCACCTTCGTCGCCGGCGAGATGCTCGACTGGGACGCCCCCACGGGCGGCTACCTGCTCCAGGGTGCCTTCGCCAGCGGCCGGGCGGCGGCGGAGGGGATGCGCGCCTGGATGGCGCGGCGCTGATGTGAAGTCCGGCGGACGACCGCCGCGCCACGGTCGTGGCGCCGCGCCGCGAAGTGGGCTCAGAGTCGGCCGCAGACGGCCACCAGACCCTGGCTCTCGGACGGACACGACGCACCCGTGCCCCGGCTCATGGTGGCGCTGCCGGTCGGCAGGCAATAGGCCGAGACCAGGGTCTCGCCGGTCTCGCAGGTCACGGCGCAGCCGCCGGCCGGGCAGGATTCGGGACGCAGCACCCGGAACGGCGACGGCGCGGCCGCGGCCGCCAGACCCGTCACGCCGGCCGGTCCCTGGGGACCCGCCGGGCCGGTCGCGCCCTTCGCGCCCACTTCGCCCTTCGCGCCGGCCTCACCCTTCGCACCAGCGTCGCCCTTGGGACCAGCGTCGCCCTTGGGACCGGTCTCGCCCTTGGGACCCGCCTCGCCCTTGGGACCGGCGGCGCCCTGCGGACCGGGCGGGCCCTGCAGGCCGGCGACGCCCTGCGGTCCGGTGGCGCCGTCTTCGCCCTTGGCACCCGCCTCGCCCTTGGCCCCGGACTCGCCCTTGGGGCCGGTCTGGCCGACGGGGCCGCAATTGGACACCACGGCCTCGCGCTCGTCCTCGCCCGCCTTCAGGGTCGCGACGCAGTTGTGCGGCATGTGGGGCAGGCGGAAGACGAAGCGGCCGCGGCTGTCAGCGATGACGGAGATGTCCTCGTCGAGGATCACGGTGAGGCCGGGTTTCCGCACGCTGCCGGAGATGCGCAGATCCCCGTTCTCGAAGCGCGCGTCGTAGACCTGGATCGGCTGGACCGGCGCCTGCGCCCGGCGGGGCTTGGCCTGCTGAGCCTCGGCCGAAACGGTCCCGGCACACACGAACAGGCCCGACAGGACCACGAGGACGCGATCGAGGCGCATGCATTCTCTCCCGGCTGATCCCGCGTCTCGTGCGCGGCGGCCACGAGTGCTGCCCTGCCCGCCCCCCAGGGTCAAGCGATGTGGTTAACCGCAGGGGGGCTCGAAGCTTCGCCGCATCGGGCCGCCCGCCCACAGCTCTCCACAGGCCAAGCCCCTGGCGACGGGGACGGAATGCCGGGAGGTCGCAGGCGGATCGCACCGCCGCCGGAAATCGGTTGAATATGTTCCTGTTTTGTTCTTAATCTCCGGCCATGGAGCCGCCCGGATGACGCCTACCCCCCCCGCCCGCCGACCGGACGCAGCCCCCCGCGAGGGTGGCGATGTCAGCACGCGGCTCGCGGCCCTGCGTGCACGGGTCGCGCTCCACGATGGGCAGGCCGCCCCGCGAAAAATCCTGTCGTTCGGGGTCCACGCCGTCGATGGGCGCCTGCCCGGCGGCGGCCTCGGCCTCGGCCACCTGCACGAGGTCGCCCCCGAGGCCGAGGGCGACGAGGCGGCGGCCCTCGGTTTCGCCCTCGCCCTCGTCGCCCGGCGCCTCGCCGAGGTCGCGGGCGATGCCCTCCTGGTCATCGCGAGGGGGCATCCGATGCCCTACGGCCACGGGCTCGCCGGCCTCGGCCTCGACCCCGGGCGGCTGCTCCTGTTCGAGGCGGCCAGCGACACCGACGCCTATCGCGCCCTGGAGGAGGCCCTGCGCGCCGGGGGCCTGTCCGGCGAGGGACTGGCCTCCGGCGCCGGGGGATTGGCGGCGGTGGCGGGTCTGGTCGATGCCGGCCTGCCCCTGACGCAGAGCCGGCGGCTGCATCTGGCCGGAGGGCGCACGAACGGGCTGCTCCTCGTGCTGCGCCCGGCGGGGGCCGACAGCCCCAACGTGGCCGCGACCCGGTGGCGGATCGCCGCCGGCAAGGCCCTGCGGGACCGGTTCGGCTGCATCGAGCGGCCGTGCTGGCGGGTGCGGCTCGACCGCTGCCGCAACGGACGGACGGGAGATTGGCTTCTGGAGTGGGATCATGCCGCGCATCGTTTCGGTCTGGCTGGAGCATTGGCCGGTCACCCGCCTGAGGCGGGCGCAGTCGGGCCTCATGCCGGGCCATCCTGACGATGCCCCCCTCGTGGTCGCCGCCGGGGAGGCGACGGGCCTGCGTCTCACCGCCGTCGATGCGCGGGCTCGGGCCCTGGGCCTGCGCCCCGGCGAGCCCCTGGCCCGCGCCCGCGCCCGGCTGAGCACGCCGCTCTCCGTCCATCCGTCCGATCCCGAGGCCGACGCGGCGGCCCTCGACCGCCTCTGCCTGTGGGCCAAGCGCTACACGCCGAACGTGGCGGCCTTCGGCGAGGCCGAGGCGCGCGACGGGTTGTTCCTCGACGTGGCGGGATCGAGCCACCTGTTCGGCGGCGAGGCCGGACTCCTGGCCGACCTCGCCCGGCGGCTCTCCGCCAACGGCGTGCCGGCGCGCATGGCGCTGGCCGGCACGCCCGGCTGCGCCTTCGCCCTGGCCCGCCACGGCGCCGGCGGCCTCGTGCCGGCC